>JAJCYJ010000420.1 GCA_029262975.1 Saprospiraceae bacterium | reverse complement strand
TTATTATAAAAGAGGAAAATTTAATTTGAGAAAATTCTTAAAACCACTAGTGATTTCTCCTATCATTTTTCTTCCTTTAATAGGATCAATTCAAGGCACTTCAGATCTAGAACAGATTCAAGTTATTTCATTTGCAATTTTAGCTTTTCAAAATGGATTTTTTTGGAAAGCAGTTTTGGATAAAGCATCATAAAATGAATAATCTGAGGTTTTCGATGTTTACTTTTTTAATCTTGAGTATTTCTTTGAGTTTAAATGCTCAAAAAGTTCCATCTAAGTTTAAACAGTATTTCAAAAAAAACATAGATAAAAGATCCTTTGGAGAAAAATTCTCAAATAAACTTGGGCGCAGCACTTTGGATGCAGGCAGAAGCTTTGCCCTAGTTTGTGGGATTTCAGATTATCCCAAGATGAATTCTTCTAATAAAGAATTAAAACCTGCCGCTGAAGATGTTAAGATGATTGTTTCATATCTAAAAAATATAGAGCAATTTGATGAAATTGTAGTATTGGAAGATTCCCATGTCACACATGAGAATTTAGAATACTTTATTCGGGATTATTTTGCAAAGAGGATAAAAAGATTTCCAAAATCTAGATTTCTTTTTACATATAGCGGACATGGGATGACTCAAAATGCTCAGGGTTTCTTATTGAAAAGTAGTGCGCGGAACTTAAATGATAAAGAAAATTCCATTAATTTAAGCGTACTAAAATTATATATAAATGATGTTATTACCTCAGCACATCATACTTTAGTATTATTGAATTCTTGTTATAGCGGGTCATTTTTGAAAAGATCCTTTGGAGAAAACATCCTAATTCCGAAAAACCCAGGTGCTCATGCTATTACTGCTGGAGGATCAGCAGAATTATCTTGGCATTATCCAGAACTTGGAAAGGGCAGTGTATTTTTTGAGAAAACAATTGCTGGATTGGAGGGAGTAGCAGATAATAATTTAAACGGTATCATCACATCATTTGAATTAGCCTCCTATCTTAGAAACGAGATACAAAGTTCTACAGACCAGGATCAGAACCCACACTTTGGAGATATTTCATCTAATGGGAGTAGTGGAGAATTCTTTTTTTTTAACAAGAATCTTTTACAAGAGTCAAAATCAAAAGAGATTATTGATGATGACAAGAGAAAAAGCTTTGGGAACCTTGCTCAAAACCTTTTAATACAAGGGACCTCTAAAAAGAAAGAGGGGGATTTTGAATCTGCTGTAGGCCTGCTAAAATTGTCAGCTGATTTGGGTCATCCTGAAGCTATGAAAATGTTAAAGGAAATGTATAGCAGCGGAGATGGAGTTTTTAAAGATTTGGAGGAAGCTGAACTATGGGACAATAAGATTAAAAAATATAATTTACCTCCACGGGCGTTATGGTTTACTTTAGGTGCAGGTTTGAGTACTCAAAAATGGGCGGGTGTTGGCGAATTAAGCCTACAAAAGGGGCCAAATTTATATTCGGCAAGAGCAGGGCGACTTAGCAGTGATATTGACTTTAACCAAAATGGATTTTGGGAATATGGCTTGTTATATGGTAGGGCTACTCAATCTCGTTTTGCCCATTTATCCTTCTCTGTTGGTCCGTCTTATATCGTTAAGGATACAGATATTGAAACTTCGTTTCTAGACAGTTCTAATATAGGTATAGCTTGGGGCTTTCAAGCATTTCTTAATCGTTCCTATCTTAGCTTGGGAATATATGCTTATGGTAATGTACTAGGAGATAGTTCATATGGAGCTCTTACCTTTGCGATTCAAATTGGGAAATTGCGATGATGACAAAAGTAATGAACAAGTTTGCAATTTCTTTTTTAACGACATAGTGAAGAATATTAGTGATTGTATATTACAAATTCATCTTAAATTTTACCTGACTGAACCTAGAATCAATCTAACAAGGCTATAAGAACCCCTCTAGTTCCTCCCTCAAGGAACATGCGCATTTGATGAAATGACTTTAAAACATTTTGGCTTTTTAGTACAATAATGAATTCAATGATGAATGGATTGAAGTAAACGCTCTGCTTCAGCTAACATCTCTTCATAATAAACTTCAAAAACAGTCTCCTTAAAATAATAAAAAGCCGCGGCACTTTCCAGCGCTTTAAATTCTTCGGAAGTTGGGTTATTAACGAACTCCCAATCCTTTTTTCGAAACATTATGTCTTGTTTAAAAAGAGGCGAAAGCTCCTGGTAATATTTGATGAATTGTGGATAAATCTGTAAGAAAATTGTGCCCCCCGATTCATTCATTTCTGAGATATGCTTGGCGGTTTGTTCATACAAAATGTAATAATCCCTTATTGATTCTTTAACCTCGCTTTGCTTCATGTTCGCAAATCGACCAGAATTGGTCATTTCTAAATAGGTTTTATCCTGCAAAATCAAATCATTGCGGTCCCAAACGACAGTCTCTAATAGTCGTCGGAAATCATCTTTGGTATGCTGAGTTTTGTACATGATTACTACAAATTCTTTGTACAACTTCTGTTGAACGATGGCATTTCTAATCTTATCACTAAGGACGGTGGTATTATTTTGTAAATCGAACTTCAATCTCTCTATATAGTTGGCTTCTATTTTTGCTTCTTTTTGAGACTCATTCCAATTGTTTACCTGCAATGCCAATAGGATTCCAATCATCACTAATAGGATTTCCCCAATCGCATAAAGTATATATTTCTTCATACTTCCATTATTGATCAACGCTTGTCTTATTCGCCGAAAGAACCTTAGCATTGGTTAGGCATTTAATCCTAAAGATAATGAACGAATTATGGACGGTTAAGGAATCTCCTTTTTTATGCATTTTTGAAAACAAGCAATAAAGGAGTTATAGAGAAGATACCTTTTTCCCAAAAGTTTGTCAATTTGGATATCTGTGAGATTTGTCCAGTAATTCAGATAAAATTATAACATTAGAAGCCCCTATTCCATATCCAAATATTCCATAAGTTTCGAATTATCCTTATGTGGATAAAAAGTGTCAAATTCCAAATAGTATCCTTCCGGATCATACCCTACAAATGCCCGGTATCTATTATCGGGACCCATTCCAATTTCTGATGACCGAAGTTCAAAAGGTTGATGTTCCTTAGTATAATCGAACCAGCCATCTAACTCATCGAGGATAAACGAAACAGTGACTGCTTTTTCCTCGGTAAATTGATGCATCCCTCGTCGTTCATCTACAAGGCCTATAAATCCTGAAATTGATACCTTATAAATTTTGGTCCAACCTTGATCTGCTACCATTTCGAGACCAAGCACATCTTCATAAAAATCCTGCATGGCTAATACATCCTTATAATAGAGCCAGGTGATACTGGCATGAAAACCCAAACCCTTCGGAACTTTAGTGATGTAATCTTTTGGGCTGGTTATGTTTTCGTTTTGGTTTAATATGGGGATGAATCTTTCGTTTTCAGGATGCTGTTTAAATTTTTCAAATTCTAATAAATATCCTTCCGGGTCATAAATTACAAATCCGTCATGAGGTCCACCATCTTTGGGATTGTAGTCATATTTTATTTTTACATTTTGATCTTTTAGGTACGCATACCATTCGTCCAGTTGATTGGTCAGAAGGGCAAGTGCTACTGTTTTAGGTTCTTCCTTAGTGTGCATACCTTTAGCAGCGTCTACCAGGATAAGGTATGAATCACTGGTGATTCTGAATATATCTGCATTGTCATAACTGGCGAGCAGTTCCAATCCAAGAATCTCAGCATAAAAGTCTGAAGCCGCTTTCAATTCCTTGTAATAAAGGAAGAGATTACTGGCACGAATACCAAAATCCTCCATGGTTCGGAATGAAGTGTTTTGGGATAACAATTGATTTATCTTTTTTGGAGAGTAACTCAGCATTCTACCAAATCGTCGGGCAATCTCTATTCTCGCCTTCTTATCATATTTGCCAGCCTCTTCCAATCTTTTCTTGTCCTCTTTTAAGCTTAAATATTCCATTTTAGTTGTACCCTGAAAAAGCAATAAGACATCAAGATCTAAGGCTATATCAGCCGGGAAAAGATCTGTAATAATAAGTTCCGGTTCACGGTATACAGACACATCATGCCTCCCTGCGGCACTTTCCGCAATTGTAATAAAATCATCCATGTCGCTGGGACTCATCGTGGAGCTTAAGGCCAGCTGCTTTACTCCGGCATTGATTAATTCACTGAATCCTCCTATTATGCCCAGTTCATATGAAAACCGCTTTTCTGGGGCACTTTTATTATCTATAGCTTCATTCTTACATCCGAAAAAGAATATTGTAATAATTATAATGAAAGGACATTTTTTAAATAAGGTATAATCGATTTTTGAGCTATTCATTTGAATGATTAAAATTGTATTATGAAGTGAGGGAATTCAAACTTAATAAAAGTTCTTATTGAAAAGAGATAACGTGTTAGTTTCTACCCACTGACAAGGGCTTAGCACCACAAACCTTCTACTTAAGTCTTGGTATTTACTTAAAAGATAAATCCCAAGAGTAAAGCATAGATACAGTGAGACTATATGCCAGAATTTAGATTTAACTGGAATTATATAACTATTGAATACATAGCCAAAGACGGCAATATTTATCATTCTGTTTTCCAGTGATATCTACTATTGAATAGCGACTAATAGATTTATTGAGTCCAGGCAAACGTCTCCCGACTAATGACTTGCATCAGCACTATTTATTGGTCTTCATGAAAATAAAACGGAGCGTAGAATTTTATTCGATAGCAGTATTTTACTTGGTTGTCTCTGAGGTTTTAATATCGGACAAATACAAACGGAAGAAAAACAATACGGTCACCGCTCCTATAACTGCGACAACCACTTCTGCTGCATAGTTTTGGCCGGCACCACTGATCTCTCCTGCGAAACCACCAGTAAAGGCACCAACTATGGCTATTAGAGAAGCAAAAATCCAATTTCGTTTGTCAAGTGTTGGCATCACACTTTTGGCGAGAATGCCTACGATGATACCCACTGCAAGCCATAATAATAGAGTCATGTTAAATGTATTTTGTAAGAATTTACTTTGATTATATATACATGACGTTGGTTATTTATCATCCCACATTTTAACTCATGTTTTTTTAAAGATTCTTGGACTATTTCTTGTTCACTATTCTTGATCCACATTAAACTATCTATCGACCTTCATGGCAGTATCATGTCCCTCACGCTCCTAAAGAGAATATGTGTTAAAAATCATTTCATCTAAAAGAACATTTTTATTTATCAGCCTAAAGCATATGTCTTTCGGCAAATGATGAGGAGGTAGAATCAATAAATAATCGACATTGCATCTTATCTTTAATGAATGTTCACCTTCCTCCGACGTATACGAAAATCATTTATTTATTCTGGTGCGATCACAAAGTCTGCCTCGCCTGTAGGCAAGTATCTACTCTATGCCATCGGCGAAATAACACTCGTGGTAATCGGAATTCTAATCGCCTTACAGATTAATAACCGGAATGAATGGAGAAAAGAAAGAGCGCTGGAGAAGATTGTATTGGAAGATATCGAGGCGAATATTGAACGGAATCATCAATTAATTAAAGACGCTATTAAGACAATTGACAGGATCAATTATTCTACCGGCATACTGAATCAAGCAATAAAGGCTAATACCCCATTTTCTGATACCTTAAACTATCATATCGACCAAGGGTCCAGGAGTGGCACCTTTTTGTTCAAATTAAATTTGGACGGATATGAATCGCTCCAAAGCACTGGTTTTAACATCATACAAAACGAAATGCTAAAGGACGAAGTTTTGAGTCTGTTTGAGGTAACCTATGGTTATGTCCAGACTACGCTTCAGTTTGCTAATAGTTCATACAGCTCTAATTGGTGGAAGGAGTACTTTTATAAAACGGACATGGCAAGTATGATTCCCTATGATCCAGAAAAGATTCTACAAAACCGAAGGGTAATAACTGAAATATTAAATATCGCTTTTTTAAGAAATGATTTTCAAAGTTCGCTAAAAGAAAGCCTTGTCCCTAGCCAAAGGGTCCTAGAGATGATTAAAGAAGAATTGCGGGGTGCGGATCGGAATGTGGATCCGCCGGCTCGGTGATGTTAGCATATCATTTTGACAGGCATTGCTTTAGATGAATTGTGAAAAAACTATAGGTATCAGTATCCAAAAGAATTCTAATTAGTCAGAAACAGAATTCACAGGATAATCGAATAATAAGAATATAAATGGTGCTCTACTTTGGCGAAGGTCAAGAATGGAAGTTTAGCCCTTTTAAGATTTGATCTTTTCAATTCTATAACATAAATATTTCACCCTACAGTGGCAAACTATCCCTGCCCAATTGAAAATTAATGTTGGGTATTACATCCTTGTATTTTTGTACATCTTTTCCAAAACTATTACGAACCCAGTTGTCTTGAAAGTAGAGTTGCCCTCCTTTTGTCGACATCATAAAAGCAGCTTCTTTAGCAAAATCAGACCATTCCAATTCCGATATTGTACCTCTTGAATAAAGACTATGAATTCGGTGCAATTGATTAAAAACACCGCGGAGATGAAATGAAAATTGTATTGCTTCAACATCCGTTAATCTTTCTGGCTCATGTAGACCAATGACCCATACTCGTGCAACAGAACTATCCGAGATACTTGCTAAATTCAATTGTAAAAATCCTTCTGCAATTGCATCCTGACTTTGAATTTTTAGAGCATCGTTATTTTGGCGAATTTCCAGGATAACAAATACTAGCCCAACCAGGATAGCGAGGTTGGCACAAATGGTCAGCCATTTAATGAGATTATCCGAGTTTATCATTGTTTAA
>JAJCYJ010000419.1 GCA_029262975.1 Saprospiraceae bacterium | reverse complement strand
GTAAGTGAAGAATTGGCAAGACGTGCAATGAAACCTTTGGATAATGCTTTTGATGACATGTTTCGACAGAGTTATAAAGATCAATATGGAAAAGATTATGATGATTCTGATTTTAAAAATGATCCACAGGGAGCGCAGGCTATGCGCACCCAGATTCTTACCCAGATGTACGGGAATGTAGAATTACCTGAGAAATATGAATTTGCCTATACCATCGATATTGAAGTCACCAATTTTGGGGAGAAAAAGTCGGAGAAAATGAAAATGTTCATCGACCCTACGAATGAGGCATTTGGTATGCAGCAGAATCAAAAAGGAAAGGATGAACAGATTATGGTTTTCGATAGTAAAAATGATCTGGTCGTCATCTTGAATGAAGATGAAAAAACAGCCATGGCTATTCCCAATGTCACCAAAATGGCAGCTGTCTATGGAAGACAAAACAATGCAAATACTGAAGATCAATTGATAAGTTTTAAAAAACTTAATGATAGCAAGAAGATTCTGAGATATATGTGCGAAGGATATGAAATGGAATCAAAGGAATTTAACAGTGTATTTTATGTCACGGACAGGCTACCCTTTAGCTGGACAGATACCTTTGGTAGTCTTGCGAAAAAAGTCTCTCCCAACTTTTATAAAGAAAATCCTGAGTACGATATAGATGGTATGTTAATGGAAGGAACTACGACCAATAAAGAAACAGGTGAGCAATCCCTTTGGGAAGTAAAGAAGATATCTGATAAAGAATACACGATCAATTGTTCCGATTATACCTTACAAAATATGATGGCCGGCGGTTGATTCGCATGAGTACCATTCAAGGAGATAACAGTTCATCTTAGCTGGTGGCCCCTTTTTTATTATTTCAATTAGGTATCTTTCCGAAAATAATAGCACATATGAGATATTCTATCAGATTATGCTTGATAGTCGTAATCGGACTTTCGTATAACACTTCTTTTTGCCAATCTTCTTCCCCATCAGTTTTTTCCTCTTTGACTCCGGTTGAGGCAAATCAAGTTGGTATATCTCCCGATAGATTATCTCGAATCGATAAGATGTGCCAAACTGCAATCGAAGAAAATGAAGTGCCAGGAATCGTTGCCTTGGTTGCACGAAAAGGAAAAATAGTCTATCACAAAGCTTTTGGTTACGCCGATAATACATCGAATCGAAAAATGGATAAAAATGATATTTTTCGGATCGCCTCTCAATCAAAGGCAATTACTTCAACAGCAGTCATGATGCTTTGGGAGCAAGGACTTTTTCGATTAGATGATCCCATATCCAAATACATTCCTGAATTTAAAGATCCACAGATATTGTATTCTTTTAAATCCAGTGACACAACTTTCATAACAAAACCTGCTGATAAGGAAATTTCGATTCGACACCTGCTAACACATACTTCCGGTATAGGCTATGGGGTAATCGATGGGGATTCCAGGATGCGTAAAATTTATCAAAAAGCTGGCGTGACTGATCTTTTTACCACTGAGCCCATCACCATAGAAGAAAGTATTAAGAAACTTGCCAAGCTGCCGTTACATCATAATCCTGGTGAAAAATTTACTTATAGTGAAGGTCTTGATGTACTGGGTTATTTTATTGAGATAATCTCAGGTCAATCTTTTGACACCTATTTAAGAGAACACCTTTTTGACCCGTTGGGAATGAATGATACCTATTTCTACCTTCCTGCCGATAAAGCCAGTAGATTGGTGACGGTACAAACGAAAAAGGAAGGAAAATGGGCGAGATATCCCGATACATTTTATGAGACGGACTACCCTATCAGCGGTGCTAAAAAGTTCTTTTCTGGCGGTGCTGGTTTGTCCAGCACAGCCAGGGATTATGCCATATTCCTCCAGATGTATTTAAACAACGGAACTTATAACGGAGTAAGAATATTGAGTCGGACAACTGTCCAATCGATTCTATCCAATCAGACTTCAGATCTTCTCGGACAGAATAGCTTTTATGGTTTGGCTTTTGGAGGATTGACACAATCCGGAGCAAACCGGGGTGGCCAGGGAAGTGCAGGAACTTTCAGATGGGGAGGATATTTTAATACCCAATATTATGCAGATCCGGAGGAAGAGATCATTGGCATTCTAATGAAACAAACCCAGGCTATAGGAGGCGATAATACAGGCTGGAGATTTGGTATTCTGGTTGGGCAATCGGTTAATGATTAATAGTAGTGATTTGAGTGCGGAGTTTTAACCGATGAAACTGAAAAAATTCCTACCTCAAACTTCAAGTATTCAATTTAATGGTTTATCAACCTTTGTCCCGATTAACAAACCTTTTAGCTCCTTCAACAGTCTCACCCGATTCAATCACTTTAAGACCCCTTTTCGATTCATTGAGCAATGCTTCTGATTCCGGCAAATCCCATTGTTCAATAACTGAAAGTCGATCTGAACGAAGACAAGTCTGTGGAAACGAAGCGATTTTTTGAGCTAGTTTTAAAGCATGAGTTAAAGCTTGGCCACTGGGCACTACCCTATTTGCCAGACCCATTTCAAGCGCTTCTACTCCGGTAACATCCCTTCCGGTAAGGATCATATCCATCGCCCGACCATGACCTATCAATCGTGGCAGTCTTATGGTTCCTCCGTCAACAAGGGGAACACCAAACCTCCTGCAATAAACTCCAAATACAGCATCGTCGGCTGCGACCCTCAGATCACACCAGAGTGCTAATTCCAGGCCACCGGCAACAGCATATCCCTCGACAGCAGCGATGACCGGCTTAGATAATCTCATTCTTGACACACCCAATGGAGCCCTACCTTCCAATGTTAGTTTTGGAGCAAGATCTGACTGTGCACTAATGGATTTAAGATCTGCTCCAGCACAAAAGCTATTATTACTCCCAGTCAAAATGCCTACCTGAAAACTATCGTCATTATCAAATCTTTCAAAAGCATGGAAGAGCAAGCTCGCTGTCTCATGATCAATTGCATTTTTTGCTTCTGGTCTGTTGATGGTAACAATATAGATGTTATCCCTATGCTCGATTGTAACCTTTTCCATACTTGATAGTTTTGCGTTTTTTAAACCTTACTTACCAAAGGGCAATCGGTTAAGCGTCATATGACCATTACTCATGACCATGATCACATCCTGGAGCGCCTTTGGATCTTCGACAGGATTATCCGGGATAGCGATGAGATCTGCTTCATAACCAACTGCTACTTTTCCGGTTGATGTACCAAGTCCCAGAAGTTCAGCTGCCAGGGAAGTCGTTGTCCTTAAAGCATCCCAGGGACCCATACCCATTTTTCTGAATTCCTCAACTTCCATGGATACACGGCTGGTAGATGCTTCCGAATATCGGTTATCTGCTCCTGTAGCGATTTTCACACCTATTCTCATGGCTGCCTTAATAGCCCTTTGGCTTTTAGGTATCATGTACTTCCCACGCATGTGTATCACAGGGTGATCATAATCCCCTCCGGGTTCAACCAGATCCAAGAGCGTTATATATGTTGGCACCAGGAAGACATTTTTATCTTTCATTAACTGAAGAGTTTCGTCAGACAGAAAGGTGCCGTGTTCGATGCTTTTTGCTCCAGCTTCAACAGCTGCTCTTGCGCCTTCATCACCATGTGCATGAATGATGACCGGGACATTGGATTTGGAAGCTTCATCTACTATCCATTCTAATTGCTGACGGGTATAGGTTTGCTTTCTTGGATCCGTATCTGGTCGCCCTGCCCTTTCTGTACCCCTCGTTTTAATGACACGGGCTCCTCTGTCGATATTGATACGTACAAGGTGTCTTAGCTCTTCTTCGCTGTCCACTGTATCCTTTAAGATGCCCAGCCTGGGATCTGCCAATATTGTTTCATTCAGAAACGGTGTAACATAAACTCCGGCGGCTATCATATCCGGTCCTTCAAGTTGTCCATTTTCAACCATTCTACTGATGCTGACATCCTGATAGGCAGGAACACTTGCACTTCGTACAGTTGTTACGCCTGACATCAGTGCTCTTTTAGCAGAAGCCAGATTATTCAGATGCGTATGAACGTCGATCATGCCAGCTAGCAGGTATGATTTATTTAAATCCACAATTTGGTATCCGTCGAGAACGCTATTTTCTTCATAATCGATCCGCTCTATGATGCCTTTATTCACATACAAAATACCCGGTTTGACGGTCTCATTTTCAATATCCACGATTTGCGCATTCGTAAAAGCATATTGAAGATCAGGATATACTTTTTGAGCAGAAATTTGCACGGACATACAGATTATTGACAATAACAACAAATGAAGATTTGCCATCTTATAAGCTTTTGGTCTTAACTAAATATAGACTGACCACTCGAGTCTCCATGTTAGAATATGCTCACTTAGATTTTTCCTAAATGCGTCGAGCTGTCTACCTTTACATAAAATAAACAATGTGTAACTTACGCATAAAATCAGACAGAAATGATAATTAGCAAAGTACGCTTGGGGCTCGTCGCATTATTTATGGTATCGACTTTATCAGCCCAGGATGTCTCTATGGAAAAGAAAGATATCCTGAGCTCATTAGATGCACAAAAAGATAAATATGCTGAAATCGCACATCAAATTTGGGAATATGCGGAACTAGGATATTTGGAAGAGAAGAGTTCCGCCCTTCTTCAAAATGCATTAACTGAAGCTGGATTTAAGGTGACTGGAGGCGTTGCTGATATACCGACAGCTTTTGTTGCTTCATTCGGTTCTGGTGAACCGGTCATTGGTATCCTTGCTGAATTTGACGCATTACCCGGTGTGTCCCAGGAAGCAGTACCCTATAAATCTTTAAGAAAGGGATGTACGTCAGGCCATGCTTGTGGCCATCATCTATTTGGAACCGCTTCTGTTGCATCTGCCATAGCAGTTAAGGAGTGGATGACCAAAAACAACAGGACGGGCACTATTCAAGTATTTGGTACGCCTGCGGAGGAAGGAGGAAGTGGCAAAGTATATATGGCTCGAGCTGGTTTGTTTGATCAGGTCGGTGCGATGCTTAACTGGCATCCTGGAAGCGGCAATAATGCAGGTGCCGGATCATGTCTTGCCATCAAATCAGCAAAATTCAGATTTCACGGTTCTGCAGCTCATGCAGCCGGAGCTCCTCATAGGGGAAGAAGTGCGTTAGATGGTGTGGAAGCGATGAATGATATGGCCAATATGATGAGAGAGCATGTTCCACAAGAGACCCGAATACATTATGTGATCACCAAGGGAGGAGAAGCTCCCAATGTAGTCCCCGCTGAGGCAGAAGTCTATTACTACATCAGACACCCACAGATGAGAGATGTCAAATCCATATTTGAGCGTTTGGTGAAATGTGCAGAAGGAGCCGCTTTAGGTACCGAGACAACTATGGATTATGAAGTGATAGGAGGGGCATATAACCTGCTGCCAAATGGCACATTGGCTAAGATTATGCACAATAATCTTTCTCAGATTGGTGGTGTCGTCTACAATGATGAAGAATTGGCGTTTGCAAAGAAAATTATCTCTTCATATCCGGATATGAAAGTAAATCCTGAAGATGCCGCTTCGGTCGGTGAGTTTTTCGTAACCGAACGTGCGGGCCCCTACTCGACTGATGTAGGAGATGTAAGTTGGTTAGTCCCAACTGCAGGAATGAGCGCAGCTACCTGGGTTCCTGGTACTAGTGCCCACAGCTGGCAGGCTGTAGCTGCTGGTGGTATGAGTATTGGACATAAAGGAATGATGATAGCAGCAAAAACAATGGCACTTTCTGCCGTAGATATTTATAACAATCCCTTAATTGTCGACGAAGCACAAAAAGAATTGAAAGACCGACAAGGAGAAAATTTCGAATATGAGGCACTACTTGGGGACAGGCAAGCTCCATTGGATTATCGGGCAAATTAAATAATCAAACCGCCGAGATAGTGCTAATTATTCTTTAGAATTTGAATTTGGTCATGACGTATTTGTGCTTGGATTTGTCGTATATTCACAAGGATATGTCGTTACGATAGGGATAAATGTGGAGTTTGTGATATATTAATTCACGTTTATCACTTTACAGCAAATATAATTTGCCGTGCAAGACATGTAAAAAATGAAGCAGCTACATCAATTAATATTGATGACCATCTTTCTTTTGGTGGCACAATCAGATGGTTTTGGACAAGACTCAGAGAATGAGGGCGTATTTGCATTTGCCTTCAATAAGTTTGGCAGTTATGCTACCGATGCCAGTATACCGGATAAAAAAATAGAAAAGGCAACTCGCGTTTTTAATATGCTGGTAGAAGCAAAAGGTGTCAAAAATATGCGTCGCCCGACATTCATCATGCAGAATGCTGAAAGAAGGCCAGCATGGACAAAACCTGGTGATGCTATCGTCGTTCTGGAGGAGAAAGCATATGACATATGTATAGAGACAGGTAAGGATTCAATGAATGCCCTGGCCGCCTTACTCGCTCATGAACTCATACATTATTACGAAAAACATGATTGGAAACAGGGATTTACGCATCAGATAGCTGAGATGTCCACAGGATCGTCTACAGGCCGTGGCACAAACGATCTAGACCTAGAATTTCAAGCTGATTACATGGGGGGGCTATTGGCACATATGGCAGGTTATCAAACGTTAGGAGTGATGCCTGAACTGCTAAAGAAAATATACGACGGCTATCATCTTTCTGAATTGGCAGAAGGAGCACATCCATCTCTTAAAAATAGAAAGGTAATCGCTCAGAATAGTGATTTACTCCTTACAAAATACAGTCGGATTTTTGATATGTCTTTATATATGACTGCAATTGGGCAATACGATCTGGCACGACAATATCTTGATTTTCTTCTCGTGAAAACACAGTTTCAAAGCAGGGAAATTTATAATAATATCGGTGTTTTATCCTTGCTGTCGGCCATTGATCTATTCAGCGCGGATGAGTTGAAATATCATTACCCGGTTGAGTTAGAATTAACGACCAGGATGAGTACCCGGGCAGGTGCTCACGAAATGCGAACGGTTCTTTTGGAGGATGCACTATACAATTTCAAGAATGCCTCAATTTTAGACGAAGCATTCTCGACGGCATTCCTTAATCTATCTACTGCCTATTTATTACAAAACAAAGTTCTTGATGCGTCCTATTATGCTCAAAAAGCATTAGAAGGATATACCGCTACTCAGGATAGTCATGGGATATCCGAAGCAAATGTTTTACTCGGCATTATCGCCGCAGTTCAGGGAGAAAGTGACAAAGCCTCAGACCTTTTTATCGCAGCAAACAGCGTCTTAGGAAGAAATAATCTTTGTATACTTAAAGGACGTGACGAATGTGGTATGAGTCCTGAGCGAAATACTAATAACAATTCTAATATTGTAGATGGTGTTAACTTGAATCAGCTCTATGCCAGGATCATGCAAGATAAAGAGCAGGCCTTATTATCTATTGATATTGATGAGCAAAACTCTTTTCATTCGATCGCGAAACCAAATTCTGAAATCCTGTTGAATCTGAACCATAATATTATGGGGGACTACACTTTCTTCCAATTAGTCAATAGCCCTGGTATAAATTATCAGGGAGTGTTGGAAGTTGGTTCCAGCTATGATGACGTTGTCGGCTATTTCGGGCAACCTTCTAATGAGTTTTGCGCTAATGATAAATGTATTCTGAATTTTAATAATCACAACCTACTTCTGAACATGGGTCAGAATAGAATTGTAGAAGGGTGGATATTATATAAATCTAATTTTCGAAAATGAAAATTGATTTTATAAAATATTGGAACCGCTTATCGGAAAAAGGAAAATACTTTGCTCATGTAGTAAGTGCTACTGCCCTGATTTTCATCCTTATCTTAATTGGTTCGTCCTTTCAAATTGATATTAAGGCGTTGAATCCATTAACCAGGAGTCTTGTTGATTACGAAGTCACAGACATCGTATATTCAAAATTTATTGACAGATCAGTGGTTCAATTTGAAGACAGGATTATAGTCGTCAATACCGGAAAACCCAATCGGGAAGATGTCATTTTGGCCTTAGAAAGACTTAATAAATTTGAAACGAAGGCCATAGGTATTGACATACTTTTTGATGATTTAAAAGATTCAGTTATAGATGCCCGACTTTCCAATGCATTTCAAAATACACCGAATCTTGTTTTGGCTTCCGTACTTGGACATTTTAATCCAGATATTCAATTATTTGATCCAGTTACAGGATGTAATCCTTTCTTTAAGCAACATGCCAAAACAGCCTATACGAATTTTGTTGCGAAACCAGACAGGACCATTCGCCTGTTTAGTTTGACGGAACGAACCAAAGACAAACAAGAATTAGCATTTGCATTGAAGTTGGCAGAAGTAGGCGACCCGGGCTCCATAACCTCTTTGTTAGAAAGGAGTAGTCCTCT
>JAJCYJ010000418.1 GCA_029262975.1 Saprospiraceae bacterium | reverse complement strand
GCCCGATCAATCGCGGTGTAGAATTAAACAGCGATGTGGCTGACTCAGAACATTCCATTATCCTGCAACAGGTCGAGAATGGGGTAGCAGTCAGAATGGCTGTGTTATATCTGCTTGCGGGGAGAAAGTAATTTTCTAAAGAAGCAAGAATTGATAGATGACAATTGAATGCTGATATGGCACTGCCATCGTCAGTAGATAATTGAGAATTGGTAATTGAATGCTGATATGGCACTGCCATCGTCAGTAGATAATTGATAATTGTTGTGCGTTGTTTGTTAATCGTTGTTTTTTAAAGCCCAAAGATTACGAGAACCGTGCGTGGGTTTCACTTTAGGGATTTAAGGGCGGGGGAAGCAAAAGTTAGATTTAGGATGTTTAATGGGTTCGATGGGTTGATTATGCTTGAGTGCTTAAGTTCTTAAGTGCCTATAATTGTGCAAATGATTGTTAATGCATCCTACTCGGGCTTTCGCCTTCACTCACTTCGAGTCCGCTGTACAGCGGGATCGAGCTCGACCCTGAGGGATCGGTCGTTCATCCTTCCAAAGGAGGTGGCCGCAGGTCGGAGGATTTGCTCCTGCGTGCAGCACACTCTTAGAAATGGGCGGATTTTCCTTTCTTCGGGCGCTGAAGCTGCTTAGCGAAAGTGTCATGATCAAGGCGCGGGTTGGCAATTAGAATTGATAATTGATAATTGATAATTGTTGATTGTTCATCGTTATTAGTTGTACAATCAAAAATCTATCAATTGCACAGATAAAGGTCCTCCTTTCCAAAGGAGGTGGCCGCAGGTCGGAGGATTTGCTCCTGTGTGCAGCACACTCTTAGAAGTGGAACTCTAGTTTTGCAATAGAGACTTCTCAGTCATACAACTTCGCCCCATTCATTTTCAATTTTCAATTATCAATTGTATAAAAGCTCATACCTCCACTCCCTGCTCACACTCCCACTTGACAGTGTGGTCTTGTACCCACTGCACCCACACCCTCACTATACAATGCATCGGGCATGAAACCCGCTGTCAAATAATTCTGCTAAGGCACACAAGATTTCGTTACAGAAAGAGAATGCACTAAGCGGTATACGTATTTTTGCGTATTTTTTAACTGATCCTCTTTCCATTAGTGGTTGATAGCTATTTTCTTCATATATTTAGTGAAGAAGTATTCTAAATACATCTACCATTTGCGTGAACCATTTTGTATGCCAAGAAGCTGACTAAGCATATAGTGCAATATAGCCTCTATATCTGCTCGTCTCCATTCTCATCATTCTAGTTTCCGTAAATACTTGTAATAGGTTTTAATAACAATGCACAATTAATCAACTATGTTAAAAATTACCATTTTTCTTATTATGCTCAGCATGGGAGTAATGCTGACTTCCAGTTGTTCGGCTGTACGAGTTACGACACGAGGCGTTAGTCCTGTTACGAATATTTATGGGCAAGAAGAAAGAGATACCACAATCCATGTTCTGATCGGATCTCAGAAAACCTGGGATGAAGACTTATGCGACGGAGGAGGTCTGGCGATGGTAACTGTCCAACCGAACTTCTTCTATTCATTAATCAATGTGGTATCGCTTGGTATATGGTCACCGGTAAAGGTGAGATATAAGTGTAACGAAACCTGTGAAAATTAAACTATGGCCAGGATAAATTTTATGAACCCGTCTGATAAGACCAGAAATTATCATTTCAATTATCTGTATCCTTATCACCAATTAGCAAAGGTATTAAATGACCGTGGTGGCGATATCTTCGACAGATATAACGACACAGCAGCATCGATTCAAAATAAAATCATTAAAAAAGTAGCCCAGGAAAATCGCCGAGCGCGTATGATGGGTTCGAAATGGTCACTGTCAGAGGCACCCTATTGCAAGGACCTGATAATCGATGTAAGTTCGCTCAACCTCGTTCTGCCTCTGACGGTCGCAGACAAACATGCCAATAATAATGACACAATTGACAACTTCTCATTTGTGCAAGGGGGCAAAAAAATAAAATCTACTACCGACAGTTTGGAGAGGAGAGGTAAGTCCCTAAAGACTTCAGGTGCAAGTAATGGTCAGACTGTGTCTGGAGCTATAGCCACCGGCGTTCATGGCTCGGCTATAGATGTTGGATCCGTCCAGGACTCAGTAGTCGGCTTAAACATAATCACATCTGACAAAAAGATAGTCTATATCGAACGAGCCTCAAGACCTGTTCTGAATGATGCCTTTGCCGCAAAAATAAAATCGACAGTCATCAGGGATGATGATATGTTTAATGCTGCTCTGGTAGGATTAGGGGCATTTGGTTTTGTGATTGGGGTTGTACTGGAAGTTGAGGATAATTATTTATTAGAAAGACACATAATAAAGAAGAATAGAGCAGATACACTTGCCTTGGCTAAAAACCATGATTTTACGACGACCAATATTCCACTTCCTAACCCGGGTGAAAGACCATATCATTATAAGTTTTATATGAATCCTTATAAAAGACAGGAAGATTTTATTGTAGAAATTTTATATAAAAGACCATTCGGCCCTCATGAAAGTCCAATCGCAACCATCCAGGGTAGTTACTATGGTGATCTTCCATCATTGGTAGGTAAGATTGTTTCAATAATGAGCAAATCTGTTGCAACATTTGCCAATGTATTGGGTAAGACTATTTTTCCAAAAGCAACTGATCCCGTAAAGACAGGAACATTAGGAGAAATATTCTATAATACGAATAGTAAAGGATCGGTTTTCGGAACAGCAGTTGCAGTAGAACATGCTGATTGTGAGCAAGTACTGAATATAATGTCAGATATTATTGTAGATATGAATGTACCTGGACTGCTATCCAGCAGGTTTGTAAAAGGTACTGAAGCCACATTAGGATTCACAAGATTTCCAAATACAGCTATTGTAGAAGTTGATGGTGTACAATGGAAAGATCTTGACAAATTTATCGTAAGACTTACAAAGGCTTTGTCGGATAGTGCTCTTGATTTCAGTTTACATTGGGGGAAAAATGCAGATTGGAAGCCAGCACTTATTGATAGAATGTATGGTCCTCGAAAAACGGCGTGGGTAAATCAGAGAAATCAACTAGTCACCGCTGCTATGAAGAAAATTTTTGCAAATAAGTTTTTAGACGATATAGGGTTGTCCTAATTATAAAAATTCAAAGAATGACTAACGAAGAAGCGCTCAAAGTAAGTGAGCTGTGTATTGAGCTTTTGACACCAGAATCTAAATGGAATAAAAATTCGGTATTTGAAGAAAAGTGCCTTATGAGTGCACCTTCTTTTACCCTGGGCTGTGCCTTGGAATTAATGCAGATTTCGGTCATGGGAAATGCAGAATCCCGAAATTTGATAATGAGACGGGTAAGAAGTAAAATTCGGAAACATTTTTTCTGGCGTCAGGGTTGGCATCCAGTGACGAAGTTTAACAGCAATTCAAAGACGACATATAAAGAGGTAATATTCTTGTTGGAACAAGTTCGGGATTCATTTAAGTGATCCCGTACTTTTTTTCTTCAGATCCCGGTTTCATCGAAATAAGTCAACAGGGTTTCAGCTCTTAAGTCTTGCCTCCGACGTTTTCTAGCTTCATCTAAATTAAAACTGAGGGAGAGATCTCGAAATGTAAACCCGGTTAAATACGAATATTGTAATATTGCAGCGTAGCATTACACGGTCATTCTGCGCAAAATAATTCATATAGATATGGACGCTTTCTACGCTTCGGTAGAACAGCGAGACAATCCTGATCTCAGGGGCAAACCTGTAGCGGTTGGTGGGAGTGAGAAACGAGGCGTCCTGACTACTTGCAGTTATGAAGCACGCAAATTTGGTGTGCGATCCGCCATGCCGGGATATAGGGCGCAGGAACTCTGTCCTGAGATTATATTTGTAAAGCCAAGATTTGATGCTTATAAAGCTGTATCAGTAAAAATTCGGGAGATATTCAGTCGATATACAGATCTCATCGAACCCCTTTCACTGGATGAAGCATATCTGGATGTCACTAAATGTAAAATTGATATTGCTTACGCAACAGATATTGCAAAAGCTATAAAAAGAAATATTGAAGAAGAGACGAACTTAACGGCTTCTGCCGGTGTATCGTATTGTAAATTTATTGCAAAAATCGCCTCGGATATTAACAAACCTGATGGCATTACAATTATAAAACCACATCAGGCCATTATCTTTTTAGAAAAATTACCTGTAGAGAAATTCTATGGAGTGGGTAAAGTAACCGCGAAAAAGATGAAGGCTCTTGGTATTCATACAGGGCTTGATCTCAAGCAGTGGGAACAGGCAGACTTAATCAAGCATTTTGGAAAATCAGGTAAGTTTTATTTCGATTTTGTCAGGGGTATTGACAATCGCCCGGTTCAACCGCATCGCGTAAGAAAGTCCCTTGCAGTCGAACGAACTTCAGAGGAGAATATGACAACGCTCTCGGATTTGGAAACCAGACTGAAACAAATCGCGGAAAAACTTTCAGAAAGATTAAAGAAATCTGGAAAGTATGGCAGGACTATAACGCTAAAACTCAAGACTGCCTCTTTTGATATCATAACACGTAGTAAATCTATGGATCATCCAGTCACCGGTACAGATGAAATTATGGAGATTGGACTGTTACTGCTTCGAAATAATTATGACGAAGGAACGCCGATACGTCTTGTGGGTTTAACATCTTCTAATTTTCATGATGACGCTGGAGAATCAGATGGCCAGACTCAACTTTCTCTGGATTTCTGATACGCTGGATATTAATTATAGATAAGTATCTTCGGAGCTCTAATCAGACGCTTATAATTTACAATGAAAAGATTTCTCTCGATAATTGGAGTATTAACCTTGTTTTTAATTGTGTGGGCCTTATATATATGCGCAACAACAGGGTTTTTCAGATCTATAGAAAACTCCTATAGTGGTACAGTGGAAAAAGTATCCGTCCCCGGGGCAGAAGATTTTTCAATTAGTCGTAAAGACGGGTTCCTGATTATTTCATCAGATGACCGTGCGGCTCGCCGGGATGGCCGTTCATTCACGAGTGGTCTATATTATATGGATCTTAATTCCACTGACAGAAAACCGGAATTCCTGGAAGGAAGTAACACGATACCTCTATTTCCACATGGCATTTCAATGTTTCAATTGGATTCTAATACATATAGATTATTGGTTGTGAATCATGTAACCTCCGGATCTGAAGCTGTGAGTTCGATGGATCCTGATACCAGGCATAGTATAGAAGAATATACCTTACGAGATAAGGTATTGACTCATATACAAACATTTGCAAATGAATTAGTAAGAAGTCCAAACGATGTAGTAATCGTCGATGAGACTAGGTTTTACTTTACAAATGATCATGGTTCGAAGACTAAATTAGGGCTTCTTGCAGAAGATTTTCTTGGATTTAAGCGATCCGATGTCGTCTATTATAATGGAAGAGATTACCAGGTTGTTGATGATGGGATTGCTTACGCAAATGGTATTAATTTGGATTATGAACGCAGACTACTCTATGTAGCCTCACCTCGGAGTTTTCTAGTGAAGACTTATGTCGTCAATGAAGATGGTTCATTGGCGTTTCAGACAGATATACCTTGTAATTCAGGTGTCGATAATATAGAATTAGATGAAAATGGAAAAGTATGGATCGGCGCTCACCCAAAATTACTTGCTTTTACATCCTATTCAACAGGCCAAAACCAATTTGCTCCTTCAGAACTGATAACTATAGAATATAAAAACAAATCCGATTACACTGTTACATCTGTCTATACGAGCGAAGGAAAGGATATGTCCGGGTCTACGACCGCTATCCCATATAAAGGTAAAGTGTATGTAGGTAATGTTATGGACAGTAATTTTATTATTCTGGATCAAGCATTATTAAAGTGATTTATGGGTATAGATACAATTACAATTCAAGGAATCCTCTATGATGAGAAGTCTTCTTTCCAAACAGGGCCAGCGAAGGCGCCACCCCTGATTCGGAAGCGATACTATTCAGATGCCTATAACAGTTTCGCTGAGAATGGTAAAGAAATCCGAAGGGACATGCTTGTGGATAAAGGCGATTTTCATATTGAGGAGTACTGGCAGATTTTAGAATTGACACGTAGGCATCTATCTAAATGTGACAAATTACTCACACTTGGTGGAGACCATTCTATAACATATGCGCTGGTCAAGGCATTTGCCGAGAAATATAATGGAATCGAGATATTGCACATAGATGCACATGGGGACTTATATGATGAATATGAAGGTGATCGCCTTTCTCATGCTTGTCCGTTTGCCAGAATTATGGAAGATGGCCTGGTGTCCCGGCTGGTTCAGGTGGGTATCAGATCATTGACCACACATCAGAGAGATCAGATTAAAAAATATGGAGTGGAAGTTATAGAAATGAAAGATTTTAATCTGGCGCACTTACCCTCCTTTAACGGACCTGTATATATCTCACTTGACATTGATGGCATTGACCCTGCATTTGCTCCAGGAGTATCTCACCAGGAAAGCGGAGGACTTACACCACGAGAAGTTATAAAGATAATGCACAGTATCGCGAGCCCCGTTATAGGTGCAGATATTGTAGAATATAATCCGGAGAATGATGTCGGTGGGATAACAGCTGCGCTTTCTGCAAAGTTGATGAAGGAAATTCTTTCAATTATGATCTAAAAGCCAATTTCTTCGACATAATCATTCTAAATAGTAGTTTGGATTTCAAATATCAGAATTTTCCCAAATTTGGAAATGCTCCTTTTTTCCCACTTTTTGTGCGATAAAAATTCAAGTATCCATTAGCCATTCTGTTATACATGTAATTAAAGAATAATATTTTCTTTATGTAAAATGGCCATCATGATGGACATCACAATGGTAACAAAAGCATATTGTATATGATTGTAGATAGATTTAATTTTGCCTCTTTATTACAAGTCATAATCCAATAAAATGTCATTAAAGAAATCATTTATCAAATCAAGAAATAGCTTCAAAGTTACTTTTAAAGTGCCTGAGCAAGTAAACCCTGAAGGCAAGGAAATAAGAATTCTTGGAGGATTCAATAATTGGAGTTGGGAAGAAGCACCTGCTTTGAAACCAACAAACGGAACTTTCAAAGTAGATGTTGAACTTAAGGCAGGTTCAACATATGAATACAGATTTATGGTTGACCAATCTTATTGGTTAAACGATGGTCTGGCTGATGCCTATACTCCTTCACCATATGATAATGTGGAGAATTGTGTTGTGGTACTTGATCTACCTGAAACTGCTTCTTCTGTAGCAGCTCCTTCTGTAGCAGCTCCTAAAAAGGTTGCTAAAAAAGCAAGCAAAAAAACAACTCCTGTTGCAAAATCCAAAACGGAGGTCAAAGTTGATTTTACAAAAATCGAAGGTATAGGTCCAAAGATTGCTTCTCTTATTTTAGAAGCAGGATATATTACTTATGAAGACCTTGCTAAGGCAAAAAAGAAAGAATTAACTGCTATTCTTTCTGCAGCCGGCAAGAGATTTCAAATGCACGATCCTTCATCTTGGGCAAAACAGTCAAAATTTTTGGCTCAAGGAAATTTAGTAGCATTGAAGAAATTACAGGATGAACTGAAAGGTGGGCGTAAAGCTTAATACCAATTTATATTATAGCTAATTTGGTATAAGACCTTGAAGTATTTCTAACGTCTTATTTTCAAAAACCGATTCAGGGGCCTGGCTTTATGCCGGGCCTCTTTATTTTAATCTATCACTATGGCTTTTGTAGCGTTGTAATAATTTCAATAATTGTGTACGGCCCACTTTAGTATCAATCGAATTAAAAGGATTCATCTTTTGTACAATGTCCAATTTGATTCCTGATAGAATAAAAAGAGCCCCAGATGTGCATCAGGGACTCTCTATAAAAAAAGGCTTTCACTACTACTTATTTATCTTTTTTAAATATTAGCGCACTAGAAATCTATCTTGCTAATGTCTTCCCAGGGGATATACACAGGTCTGTCGTTGTCTGACTTAAAAACAAGCACCCCATCATTATCTTCACTGACATCGACACTATCTTCAAGAACTAACGATTGCCCGGACGATAAAGAAACTTTCGATTGATGGTCTCCTGAAGGGGCAATGGATCGAATAATAGAAAATGGAATAAAATATTCGATATCGTCTTTTGTGCCATGTAGGATTTCTAACTGTAAGGATTCGTCTAAATCATAGATGAGTCTTCCATTATGCTTTTGCCCGTTATTGGTCGTTACCGTCCCCTGAATATTTTTGTGCCCGTCAAAGTTATCATAGTCGATAATTCCTGTCTTTGCTTCTGAAAATTCTACAGACTCAAATTCTTTCCAGGGAATGTCTACCCGGCCTAGTTCTGCGATATTGACAATAATGCCACGATTCTGATTATTGACATCATTGCTTCCTTTAAGTACGAATGATCTTCCTGATTTCGTCGTGACAAGAGAGGAACTCCTGGACTCTTTTTCAATTTTGGAGATATTTCCAAACTTAAGATCCAGTTCTCCATCTTTGTTTCTTCCATTAAGTTCATCATTTGCTAATCGCTCATCATGATCCCACTGAACATAACCCGTAAATGAGTCCCCGGATTCGGTTTTTACCGTACCATACAAAGGCTTTCCGTAATAACTGTCTAAAGATCCATTGGCCTTCATGAAGTCAACTCTTTCCAGCCGGTCCCAGTCTAATTTTATATGACCTAAATTGGGGTCTGTGACCTGGATGTAAGTTTCAATATCATTAGAACCACCCTTAAGTTGCATCGTTTCGCCATTCTTGAATGTCAGTGTGACCCGCGACTTTCTACCCATTTCTATGGATTTTAGATTTCCAAATTGGCAGGCGAATAAATGTGTATTGGTATTTGAGTTACTATCCCAGCCAAATAGGCCTTTGACAAAGTCTTCGCCATTCTTCCTTGTGCGCACTTTTTTCAGATCTTCATCAGAAAGGTAATCCAGATTTTTATTCTCCGGTTTTGTGGAATTAAAAAAATCGAACCAAAAAGCCTCTTCCTTGCCCCATCTAATTTGTCCGGTATATTCTTCTCCATCATCTGTGGTCACTTTCCCATATAAGTAAATATCCGATTCACTGGATGAGAAGATATTAATCATGTCGAGGTATGTGACATTGAGGAATGCAGCAATAACTAGAACCAATAACTTTTGAGTCATCTTAATAAAGGTTTCAATAGGTGAAATAAAATTGATTGATAATTCAAATATGTATCAGAAAAGAGAAGAGCGCCCACATAAAATACTGAAACGGTATTAAAACAGGATAAAGCGGAACTGTATAAATGTAAGGTATCTGTACCTCGTAGTCATTATAGATGCAAATCAATATTTCGTTCATTCATTTGCCTCCATTTTTTAGTAATTCACATATATCGCCATCTACTGTTTTTTAGCAATTCTGAACCTGGAATTGTAAATCACAGTGATGAATAGGCATTACGTCCTTATTTCTAAATGGAAGGCTATGAGTTACACTTTTTATAATATCATAGTTGTTGGTTTTCTAACACAACATAATTATATGTGGTCTTGACGTATTCTATAATATTGAAAATGAATCGCGGTTAAGAAAAAATAGTTATAACATTTATCTACTAATTTATCTCACCTGTCCAGCCAGGATCGCATCAGAGGAGAGCGCTCAGTGCTGACAATTATGTCGTCTTCGTGTGCAAGTGTAAGCTTAATTTTGAGTCGGCCTTTGAAGTACGGATGAATCTCATGTATAGACCTGAAGTGAGTAATATACTGGCGGTTCAATCTGAAAAAATCTTTGGGATCCATCATACCATCTATTTCATCTAAAGTATGATTAATAGGATATCTGCTTTGTTTTTCATCTACTATAAATGTCATCTTATCTTTACTGTAAAAGTACATGATGGATTCTGTAGGAATAGACTTTATTTTATTACCAAGTTTACAAAGAAAGCGGGATTTGTATTCTCTACCTGCATCAGAAAGCAAACTTTTTAAATGTGCATAAACCTTGTGTGGAGCATTTTGAGATTGTGCAGACTGCAAAGTTTGATATTTTTCTAAGGATTGCGCTAATCGATCTGATTGAATCGGTTTTAATAAATAATCAATTCCATTTGTATCAAATGCCTGTAAGGCATACTTGTCATACGCTGTGGTAAATATAATAGGTTTGCTAAGTTGTAATTTTTCAAATGCATTAAAACAAAGACCATCGGCTAAATGAATATCACTAAATATGAGGTCATAGGGAGGCGGAGTCTTGAAAAAAGAAAGACACTGCGCACATGAATCCAGGACTTCAACGATTTCAATTTGTCCATCTAATTGTAATAGCTCTTTTTTTAATTTTTCAGCTGCGTAATATTCATCTTCTATTATAATAACCTTCATCGTGTTTAGTTGTCAAGTTTTGGATAATCCTATTCTATTGTAAGGAGCGGTAGTTTTACTCTGAATGTAGTATCGTCCTCAAGCACTTCAACAGATTGTTCTGTAAAATATTCATACCGATTTTTAATATTCAAGAGACCGGTACCTGTCTTTTTAATATCACTATATTCTTTGATATTTTTAGTGTTGGAAATTTCAAGAAAATTGCCATCTATAACTTCTATCGAAATATGTAGTGGATCAGATTTGGAAATTGTATTGTGCTTTATTGCATTTTCAATTAACATTTGCGCGGCTAACGGAGGTATGGCCTTTTCCTTAACTTCATCTGGAATATTGGTATGAATAAAAAGCGCATCTTTCCATCGGATTTTTACCAGGTATGTATAAGCATCCATTAATTGAAGTTCTTCAGAAAGGGTAGTTAAGTCCGAAAGTTTTGATCTTAGGATCGTACGATATACTTCCGCAAACTTTTCAAGATACTTCTTCGAAAGAGCTACGTCCAAATCAATTAAGGACGAAAGAATATTGAGATTATTAAAAAGAAAATGTGGATCGAGGTGATTGCGTAACGACATCATCTGACTATGGGCATTTTCTTTTTGCAGTCTTTCGGCTTCCAGTTTATAAGTATTCCATTCATTTAAAAATTTCAATCCGAAATAAATTGAAATAGTGGGTATGATAATTAAGGCAGAATATATGTTGATCAGTATAAGTTGTAATGAATCCGGCGCCGAGTCAGTATATAACTCTTTTAAAATAATATATAGTCCATTGATGCATCCTAATGAGATTAGCAAACCAAGAATTACCTGGAGTGCAAATCGCTTTTCCTTATAAATTGTCCAGGTAAGGCGATAGTCCAGTACCTTTGTAATCAATTTATTGCACAACACAATGAGGGGTGCGCCCAACAAAAAAAGGACAACTGTTAACCCCCCGATATCATTGCTTTCGGTATTTCGTGTGACAAGCAGATAGAGTGCTACCAGGAACATTAATATTCCTAAAATTGGTATAAACTTACTGCGCACTCCTTTAGATAAAATCACATGGTAAAGATAAGACTAAGGCCGAAAGTTTATTTAAATACAATTTCGCTAATGTCATCCCAATCTATAGATACTGGTTTATCTTTTTTACCAGTTACGATCATCAACCCACCGTTACTATGAGATACATCACGAGAGTCGCCTAAGAGCAATTCATCTCCATTGCGAAGGTATATCTGTGAATAGGATCTATTCTTAGGGACTATTCGGCTTATATTTCTAAATGGTACCTCATAGTGGAGATAATCATCTTCCCCATCGAGAAATTCCAAATCCCAAATTTCATCCAGATCAAAGATAATTTGTCCTTCATAAACCTCGCCATTATACAATGTCACAAATCCTTCCAAGGCCTTCGGGAGCGGATAATCATCGTATACCTCGGCAACGGGAGCATTGGTAAAGGACATGCTTTCAAAAGATGACCATGGAATTTCTATGTGACCAACATTCTTTTGATAGATTGCAATTCCACGATTTCCATTGCTGACATCATTGCTGCCCTTAAGATGTATCCTTCGACCACTTTTAAAAGTAATATCGGACCCTTTTTCTATTTTTTCAATGCTCACAATGTTTGCAAAGGGAATCTCCTGGTCTCCTTCCCTATTCTCGCCATCCAGTATGTCGCCACCCATGCGTTCATCCTGATCCCAAACAATAAATCCGATAAATTCCTGGCCTTTGCGTGTTTTTGCCGACCCGTAAAGCAAGTTTTCATACCCGCTTTTGTGTCTATCCGGACTTTGAAGAAATGACACGGTACGAATATTTTTCCACTCAATTTTTATATTGCCAAGCTCATAATCGCGCATCCTGATGGTGGCACCAATATCGTTGGATCCTCCGTCGACTTTTATGACAGATCCGTTTTTTAATTCTACATCGACTTTGGATTTGCCCCTGTTATACAAGAAAGCAATATCTCCAAATCGACAAGCGAAGGTGTGTTCTGACCCTTGGTATTTATCTTTCCACAGACTACCTATGGACCAGTCAAAATCTCCCCATAAAGAATTGGATTGTTTTTTGTCGGCTTTATACTGGCCTTTTGCCTTTGTAGAATTAAAAATATCGTGCCACGCAATTTCTTCACCCCCCCATCTCATGAATCCTTCGTATACCTGGCCTGATTTAGCTATGATCTTCCCATAAATAAATTGACCACTATCTTGAGCAGATCCTGCGCTGATCCATCCAAAATATAAGATCAGGATACTTATGAATACTCGAAATCTGTATGGAACACTTATCCTCACGTCTAGAATTTTATGCAATTAGCTTTAAAAATAGAGAGTCTACAACATTTACCAGACTAAATCGGG
>JAJCYJ010000417.1 GCA_029262975.1 Saprospiraceae bacterium | reverse complement strand
AGCGGCTGGGTTGGCATAACATGCCCACATCCCTGACGGGTTCAGTCATTCCAATGTGCTCTGGCACATTGGGTTCAATCAAGATTGAAAATCATTCCTTCATTTCGCGAGCCTGCCTACGTGCGTAAGCAGGCAGGCATTCCTGCCTGCCCGTGAGGACACGTCCGAGCAGGCAGGTTTTTGGTTCGTTTTTTTTTGCGAATGAAAAAAAATGAATAAAAGTCAAGGGTTAAAGTGAATTTTGTCCTACCCACTGCAAACTCAAGACATCCACGGGTGTATTAAAAATGAGCTAACGTGATGAGCAGTTAGATAGAAAGGGCGAAGAACCTCTTTTATACTCTATTAGGTAGCTCTCAGGATATGTTAGACCCGGAAGAAGAATTGCTAAACCTGAACCCTGAAATACTTATACTTTTAAATTGGATATTGAAACACGCCAATGGCTGTGAGTGATTATAATTGATTAGTTTTTAAGGTACTACTGATCAAAATATTATTGGCCCAATATAGGCCGGTTTCACCTTCTGGCAGCAGATCCCAGGTCCTCTCTCCCCCATAGTCTTTAAGTTCTGATCGTATAATTATAGCATTGTCATAGCACGATCCCTTTTTTAGATATACTAAAGGATTATTGTCTACATCAGGATGGAGAGGCGACGTAGACAATTGGCGGCCATCATCTAAAACCATGTGTAGGACCTGGTGATTTTGAGGTACCGCAATACTTCCGACGAAAGCGATAGGACGTATCACTTGCTCGCCATGTACATTTCTGGTCCAAACTAAGTCGCCAATTCTTAATGTAGCAATTGTTTGTTGACCAGAAGGTGTGCTGATTAACGTAGATGGGGGAAGACATCGACATAAATTAGAAGTGCCCCTAAAGAAGCTTCCGTCTTGGTTTTGATAAAGGACAGTGCCATCGGAGAGGGTTCGAATTTCTTGTGGATCACTTTCTTTTACGATCGGGATACATATCATTTCAATAGGCCATCTTAGGGTATCATTTGAGTCATTGCTGGCATCTCTACAATTGCCGGGCATTAAAATGTCAACTTTGAGACAAGCCGCCAGACATGAATCCAGATATGTCCTGCCATCTGATCCACAAACAATATCTCTGGCAAAAGTATCACACTGGCACTTTGAAAAATCCGGAAAGTCCAAATCCGAATCTTCTGTACAACTGTAATAGAACAATAGACCGAATAAGGTAAATACAACTATTAAGTACTTGGTTGTCATCAAGGACTAAGTTACTCTTCTTTTAGGGTATTTATCGGATTCATCAGGGCTGCTTGCCATGATTTAATACCTACGGTACAAGCTCCTATAATAAATGTTGTTATGCCTGCGAAAATAAATACAGTTATTCCTATATCCGCTCTGAATACAAAATTGTTTAACCATTGAGCCATCACATAATACGCCATCGGAGTGGCCAGAATAAATGCAATGACGATTAATTTTGAATAACCCCACGATAATAGGTACACAATATTCATCACGCTCGCACCATATACCTTTCTGATTCCAATCTCCTTTGACCTCTGCTCGGCAGAATAAGAGGATAAACCAAATAAGCCCAAACAAGCGATGAAAATAGATATGACCGCAAATATTTTTGCAATGGTACTCAAAGTCATTTCACTGCGATAGGAAGCAGAATAACTTTGATCTAAAAATTCATATGAAAAAGGATAATCGGGGTTAAGCTCAGCAGTTACTTTTTCTATGGCTTCGAGCGCTTTAGGAATATTGCCTCGAGTTCTTATAAAAGATACAAAAGTACTGCTTGGGTCGTATCTTATAATCAAGGGTTCTATTGGGTCGTACATGCTACTCATATGAAAGTTTTTAACGACCCCAATAACCTTTCCTGTCATCCCCCAAAGAGTCAGGTCCTGATCAACCGGATTATTGAAGCCCATAATATTAGCAGTGACCTCATTGATGAGATAATTGGCTGTATCAGTTGAAAAATTCTCTGAAAAGTCACGACCTTTTATAATTTGGGCTTTCATTGTTCTGACAAAATCCACATCTACACTTAATACATTTATTTCTATTTCTTCGTTTGGGTCTTTTCCGGGCCACTGTGCACTCCCACTTGATCTTCCATATGATAACGGATTGCCGCTGGTAGCAGTAACAGCAGCTATTTCGGGGATTTTGAGTAATTCAGTTTTATAAAGTTCATTTTGACCTCTGAGCGCTCCTCCCATATTTATAAATACAATATTTTCTTTATCAAGACCCAGGTTTTTATTTAGAATATAGTCCATTTGCCTGCTGACGACTAAGGTGCCAATGATGAGCAAAATTGATAGCGTGAATTGAAAGACTACCAAGCCTTCTCTTAGTTTAATGCCACTATTTGCTTGAAAGGTTTTACCTTTTAATGATGAGATGATGTTGAAAGAAGGAATTAATATCGCAGGATAGGTACCCGATAACAAACCCGCGACAACTGTGACAAGACCGAGTGCAATCCACAGATGCTCATCTCCAAAATTCAGGGCCAGTGTTTTATCCGTAATATTATTAAAATAAGGTAGGACAATAAACACAAGCAGCACAGCTATCAATACTGCTATTAATGACATTAAAAAAGATTCTACAAAAAACTGAAACCTCAGGGATCCCCGCTGAGCACCTAATACTTTTCGGACACCTACTTCTTTGGTCCTTCGGCTCGAACGAGCAGTAGCTAAATTCATAAAGTTGATACAAGCAATCACCAATATGAAAATTGAAATTATAAACAGGATCTTTACATACTGAATCCTTCCAGTTGTAGGTCTTCCATTTTCAAAAGTGGAATAGAGATAGTTGTCAGAATACTTATTGATGAAAATACGTTCGTCCGCATCATAGTTAGTATTTTCGTTAATCGTTTGCACGACAGAATTTTGCAAAGGCTCAACTTCAGCACCTTCTCTTAAAGCAAAGCAAATACTAAAGCCTCCGTTATACCAACTGGTTACCCAGTCATTTTGCTGAATATAATCATCGGCCAGTATCAACCAATCAAAATCCAAGGTCGAATTCGGCCCGGGGTTTTGTATCACCCCACTTACTTTATAATCCTTACGAGCGTCCCCAATGGTTAACACCTGATCTATTATTTGACCATCACCTTTCCATTTATTTCCGAAATATTTTATCGCAAGACGTTCTGTAATAATAACTGACGTTATATCCTGAAGTGCGGTATGGGGATTACCTGCCAATAGAGGAAAAGAAAAAATACTCAAAAATTCAGAGGAGACATATTTTCCAATTTCATTAGACACAGCATCATCTTTTCTAAACAACATCTCGATATCCCAACTTATAAGTGTGACTTCATCTACTTCAGGATAATCATTTTTTAAGGTTTCAGAAAATGGTTGAGGAATAGCTCCAGTTGTCAGGATCTCACCGGAAGACTGATGCATATTTCTCCAGACCCGATATAGTCGATCGTCTTTTTTATGAAATTTATCCATTCCGATCTCATCTTGAATCCAAAGTAGAATTACCAGACAGGATGCGACTCCAACTATAAGACTCAACAAATTGAGTAATGTATGACCCTTATATTTTCGGGCACTTCGGAAAGCCGTAATAATATAATTCTTTAACATAAGGTGACTATTAAAATTCAACTTAAAATTTCTTATAATGCCAGGGCGGAACAACAAAATGACATCCTTAGTGAATTGTCTCCTAGCCATCTTATAATCTTCTTGAGATCGCTCATGAAAAAGCTCAAGTAGATCACCTTCAACATCTTCTAATAATTCGCGATCACAAAACCATCTTAAAAATCGCAATGACGTTTTAGGAGGTGATATGATGTTCGGCTCTGTCATATAAATTTGAAGTCAATGGAAGCATATGGTATTGCCTTCCATAATCTTTTTCTAATTTCCATTACATACTCCAAAGCTCTCTTGCCTGAGGCAGTTACTTTAAAAAATCGCTTTCTTTTACCTCCGCGCTTGGCAGTAGGTTCTCCAAATTCTGAAGTCAGAAATCCCTTTTTTTCCAATCTTTTTAATGCAGTGCGCATCGCACCTACACTTACACTTCGTTCAATACGTTCTTCAATGTCGCTTTTAATTGCAATTCCATATGCATTTTTATCCAACACAACTACTGTCAAAAGCACGATCTCTTCAAATTCTCCGAGACGTGAGCGTTCCATAAGCCTTGATTTAAGTCTTAAATGTAGTTATTAATTATTTAAATCCTAAATGTATTTTTAATTAAGTAAGTAAAAATATTTAGAATAAATGATTCAATTCTTCCCATCAAGCTCTAATAATATTGAATAATACACAGAATCACAACCCATTATACATTAGATAAATTCATACTATGAGACACATATAGGACTTAAGCATTGACTGCATGTCACGATGATATTGGGACCTCCTCTCCACATTTCTCAAGAGTGGTGGCTGTGAGGTTTCCACGAACAAGAAAAATCATTATGATCAACATGGACAGAAAAAAACCTGCAAGTGACAATGCCCTGTTATGATTAAAATATAAGGGTCGATCGTCTCCGTAAATCACAAAAGGAGACCAATAAAACGGATCCGCAGATTCCTTATTCAACAAAAATGATAGTTTGGTCTGTCGAAGTGCCTCGCTCTTAGAATTACCATCTTTGAGATTTCTATAAAAAGAAGTCATAAATTCTAAAGTACGCGCATCATTTACAGCCCACAGACTTACGATAAGACTTCTTGCGCCAGCAAAGAAGAATCCCCGCGCAAGCCCAACAAGTCCTTCTCCTTCAACATGTTCTCCCAATCCCGTCTCACATGCGCTAAGTACGACTAGCTCGGAGCTCAAATCCATTTTAAATATTTCGTTTGCATATAACTTAAAATCATCCTGTTCACTCCGCTTAGTATTATCAAAGGCGATATACGAAAACTCACCTTGGTTTGAGTTTGATTTGGCGTGTGATGCGAGGTGTAAGATTCGATACTTATATGCTTCCTTAGTGAAATTATTTTTAGAAGCCAAGTCATTTTTAAATAATCTTCCAGAAGAAATTTGCCCAATAAGTTCAATCTCTTTTTTGTTATAAATCAACTCTCCCAGTCCTTCGCGAACTGCCCGGACAGAAACTCTAGGTTGGTCACTGGATGAAACATAGGACGGAGCAAATAATGCCATCTCATAATTGTGGGGACGTAAACCTTTCATCTTCTTGTTCTGTTGCCAGAGTTGATAGGAATAAGAATATTGAACATTTAGTCGGCGTATTAAATAGGAACAAGTACTCAAATCTTCAGCACAGGGTGTATCTGATTGAATGAGTGTTTCGAAAGGAAGTAAGCCGATATTAGCCTCTGGAACAACCAATAAATGTTCAGGAAGATGTTTTTCAATCGATTTAAGAATTCGTTGATAAAGATCCCCCGACAATTCGGTCATTTTTCGATTGCGGAGACTATAATATTGTTCCTCATTACTTTCATTCAACCAATAATCAAATATAAGATGTCTATAAGCTACTATCATACTATCAATCTCCAATCGATTCAGGATCTCGTCTACTATGATTGTATCATTCGTTACAAAAAAGACCAAATAAGAACTGTCCTTCGCATAAAATTCAAGGATCCCTTCTGAATCATTCAAATCAGGTTTTATTGACCCAGTATGCTGATTCTCTAACAAATACCGCGCATAGGCAGGAAACGAATCCTGCAGATTTTTCAAAACATCATTCTTTTCCATTCTCAAATTGACCAGATCATCTCGAAGCGAATCGAGTCGTTGAGCATTCAGACCGTCATCAGAGGCATAAATTCCAATTTCCAGGGCATTTATTTTAAACTCAAGTTCTTTCCTTTTTGCCAGTTGGTCCTCCGGTATTTGTAACGTTTTTTCCAATTTTATAAAATCCAAATACGCTCTTAACTGGCGTACTTTATTTTTCTCAGCGATGGTCAGAGCTTTATATAATTCATTTTTTTTAATAAGATGACTGATGTAT
>JAJCYJ010000416.1 GCA_029262975.1 Saprospiraceae bacterium | reverse complement strand
GTATTTCTGTTGAAAATATGTTAATTATAAGGATAACGTACAGTCATCTTGTATTGTAAATTAATAAATGATCTGATTAAAAAGAAGAATTAAAAACACTAATGTTGAATATTGCAATAAATACACATAATTCACTTTTGAATTGATTTTATTCAATGTTTCGAAATTAGCTACTTCCTCTAGGCTTCATTATGATAAGTAGCTAACATTTTGCTTTATATTAAGAGAATACTTTTCTACAATAGCAAGCATCATCAATAATTATCTATTTTCGCACTCTGATAAGGGGAAGGTCTCTCCAGATTCCTTTAACGTGCCTTTTATCAATCCTCCGTGAAAAGGAGAACTGGCCCACTTACAAAAGTGGGTCGGTTTTATTTTATCCATTTTATATCTTGCAACAAACACTTTAGTTCAATGTACTATGCCATCTGGTTAGTGCTTCTGTTGAACTATCAACCCCTCTTCAGGTATCCATTTATCATATTCCATGTTTGTAGCAATCGCCTTAGCTACATCTAATCCATAAAGTTTATGTACCAGGTGAAGGGCACCGTCGATACCCGCTGAAATTCCAGCTGTTGTAATTACGTCACTATTATCCACATATCTCACATTTTTGAGTACACTAATAGCAGGAAATTGATTTTGTAAGTTATCTATAGACTGGTGAAAGGTCGTTGCTTGAAGCCCGTCAAGAATACCTGCCTTTGCTAATAGAAATGCTCCCGTGCATACCGAAAAGTGATAGTCTACGACTTGTGCTTTTACCCAATCAACTAAAACTTTATCATCAAAACCACGATTCGAATTTCCTCCGAAAGTGGCTAATATATCCAAGTCAGGAGCATCCTCAATTGAGTATTCTGGAATTACTTTTAAAATTCCTTGGGATGTGATCGCATTTTTGAATTTTGAAATAGTCACAACTTTGAATCCTGCATAAGAAAAGACTTCCATCGGGCCAGCAAAATCCAATACTTCAACTCCATCTTGCAGATAAAAACCAACGATCATTTTACGAAGGCTCATGGTATTGGTCCTTTGCTCCTCGTTTTGTTGAAGGAGTACCATACCGCAATGTGTGCATTTGCCTGCAGTCTCAAACTCAAGATCATCACATGAATTATGACACGGAGGACAGTAATATGCTATCTGACCTTCATCAGAATTGTTTTGGGCAGGAATAATTCCAATAGAGCATATAAATACAATATATGTAATGACTGCGAATTTCATTGTTCTAATTTTATATGAAAGTACACTAAAAAGAAATGTTCGTCATAACACATTATCCATCATGCAGGTTTGCGGGTACAGAGAATTTTATATTGAATTCAACTAAACATATAATAGAATTAAAGACGACAAATCATAATGCAAAAAAAACGGGAGTGATTTAGTCTGACTATCATTACTATATATAGAAGTACATGCTATTCTTCTTGAATTCACTCAAGACCATGGTGTCCAAGAATTTTCAAAGAGTCTTGAAATTCTTGACTATAAGGAGCCGTGATATATAATTCGTTCCCTTTGGGATATTCAAATTTCAGTGATACAGCATGAAGCATCATCCTATTCATTTCAAATCTTTCCTTCCAAAGTTTATTCTGCTTATTACATCCATGCGGTCTGTCTCCGATTATAGGGTGAAAGATATGCGCCATGTGTTTTCTTATTTGATGGTATCTTCCGGTCTCAGGTAGTATTTCTAACAAACTATATCTTGATGATTGAAATTTGTATGAAGGAATATCTATTTCAAATCTTCGCAGACTTTTGTAGTTAGTACGCGCAGATCGAGATTTATTCTGATCAGTCAGGGGATAATCTATGTGTCCATCTTCGTCTGTGTATCCCCTTACGATTGCATGATATATTTTAGTTATTAATCTTTCTCTGAATAAGCGCTGGCATTCAACGTTGGCTTTTTTAGATTTTGAAAAAAGTAGTACACCCGAAGTCTTTCGATCTAGTCGATGTGCCGGATAAACATGACTGCCCGTAAGATTTCTAACTAATTGTAGTGCAAATGTACGGGCATCTGAAGCTATTCTACTTCGATGTACTAAAAGTCCATGGGGTTTGTTAATGGCAATAAGATCTTCATTTTCAAATATTACTTCTATGGGTATATGAGGTTCTAAAGACATATTATTATGACGATCTTTCAATAATGTTGATTTACCACCACCCGAGGATTTTCCACCATACAAGTCCGGCTCCAATCCAAACAGTTATGTGACACAATGAAACTATAAATCCAACAGAAAACCATTTTGGTGCCTCGACGTAACCCAATCCAAAATATATTATGATCGGACCAGAAGAATAATTAGTTGTACATCCACAGAGACAAGAAAAATAAGCAAAGATGGCGGCCGCCACAAGGGGCTGACCCTGGACGGCCAGAGAGACTGCCAGGAAGGGGCCTACCATGGCTGCAATATGTCCAGTCAGCATGGAGAAAGCGTACATCGAATAAAAGTAAATTATCCCTAATATGATTATAGCTGTCAACCCGGTTACAGATCCTACAGATGATTGGACAATATCCACAAACCATTGAATAAACCCATATTCCAGTAACAAATTAGCCATGGTCAACAATCCTCCTAACCAGATCAATGTGTCCCATGCCATTTCATTTTTTATTATATCATCCCATGTTTGAGCTTTGGTGATCAGCAAAACCAGGACTCCGATTAATGCAACAGTAGTTGTTCCTATGCCATGAATGAATTTGGTCGTCCAAAGAAGAAGCATAAGTATGAGCACTACCATCATCACCTTCTCCCGGGTCGACATTGGGCCCATGTCTTTTAGTTCCTCAGTGGCTTTTTTTTGAGCAGCCCTGCCATCTGACAATGTTGGCTTAGTGAGTCTGTGTATGACTTGTGGAAGTATGAGTAGAGAGATTAATCCAGGGACAATAGATCCCAAAAGCCATGTACTCCATCCGAACTCAATGCCATAAACTTGATTGACAGCCTTTGATACAAGGGGATTGGCTGCCATACCGGTCATAAACATAGCTGCGGCTATTAAATTGGCATGGCCTCCCACAAGACTTAAATATTGACCAGCACGCTCAGGATGATGACTTTTCGTAGACCCAAGAGAATGAGATAAGGAATTCACAATTGGAGCATGAATACCCCCTCCACGTGCTGTATTAGAAGGCATGACAGAGGCTAAAATAAATTCTGACCCACAGATAGCATATGCTAGCCCTTTGATTGTTTTGCCCAGTTTTTTCACAAGATTCAAAGCAATTCTTCTTCCAAGTCCAGTTTCAATCATAGCACCTGCTAATAAAAAGGCAGCGACTACTAACCATACTGTACTATCTGCGAATCCAGACAACGATTCTTTGATTGTAAGTGTCGAAGAAATTACCAAGGCGAGTAAACCCATTAATACCATCATTCCCATAGGATATGGTCTGAGAATAAAACTACAAATGACCGCAATGAAAACGGCAAAAATATGCCATGCTTTTGCCGTAACATCGGTATATCCTGTACACAGCCAAATTGCCACAGCAATAAAGACACAAATGATGAATTTTGTATTATCCGAACTTATCCAACTCATTGTTCTGTAAACTTGGTTTAAATGCAGGAATATCCAAGGGATTTAGAGAAAGAATTCAAACTATAACGTTGAAAAAATTATTGGACTTCAAGGAGAATAAGTTTTTATCATTGAAACTCATAATCAAGTAAAACAGATACAGCGTATTCGTTGATCCTGTATCGGAACTTTAAAGTGATCTTAATTTCAAAACTTATAAATGTGATCGGAGGTCAGATAAGACAACAACTATTTACTAGGTCATAATTGGATCTAAGTACGATTAAGAATATTTCATGTGTCATGCATTTAGGATTGACTAGTAAGTATTTCAGTCAAAATCATCATTCTATTCAGAGAGTCCGTCAAAATGATTAATTTCATGAATAAGAATTAACATCTATTGATTTATGGAGAATAAGGAAATCGTAAAAGAATATACTAAAGGTGATTTCACTGTAGTCTGGAAGCCTCAAAAGTGTATCCATTCTGCACATTGCGTTCATAGCCTGCCTAAAGTTTATGACCCAAAAGCTAAGCCATGGATTAAACCGGAAAATGCATCCGAAGAAGAATTGATAGATCAAATTAATAAATGTCCTTCAGGAGCATTGACTTATTATATCAAAGGAGAAAAAATGGAATCAACTATGGGAGAAAACACGAAGATACAGATTGTCAAAAATGGCCCCTTAATCGTTCAGGGATCGTTAGATATCACTGATGAGCATGGAGCAAAAACCCTCGAAAACAAAACAACTGCATTCTGTCGATGTGGTGCGTCAAACAATAAACCATATTGTGACGGAACCCATAAGAAAATCGGCTTTTCTGATGACTAATTTATGAGTACAGCTTCTCTTAAAGATCTAAGACACCTCCCCGGTGATGAGGGGCTCCCTGTCTTCGGGCATCTATTCCAATATATGTCAGATGCCACGGCTTTCTATAAACAGAGAAGGAATAAATATGGTGACATTTATAAAGTTCATACCATCTTCGGAAGTAGCATCGTATTATCCGGTCCTTCAGCAAATAAATATATACTAATAGACCAGGCTAAGTTTACAACCAATAAAGAAGCCTGGGAGATGGCATTATCGGATTTGTTTCCCAATGGTCTCATGCTCATGGATGGGGAAAAGCATCATTATCACCGCTCAATAATGAACGATGCATTCAAGAAGGCACCTATGCAAGGATATCTTGATGTAATGCCTACAATAATAACCAGCGCCTTTAAAGAGCTTCAGGGAATGGACAAAGTGTTGTTATTTCCATTTATGAAAAAGTTGACACTTAAATTGGCTGCCAGTGTCTTCTTTGGAATTCATGATGATAACCTGAGAGAAGTAAATAAAGCAATTTCAGATGTAGTCAGCGCAGCCCTTGCACTTCCGGTTAATCTACCTTTTTTCAAGTACAGAAAGGGCTTAAAAGGAAGAGCCTTTCTCGTTCAATACTTTAAATCGATTATCCAAGACAGGCGCTCAGCACCTGGAAAAGATTTATTTAGCAGACTTTGTCATGCCAGAAGTGAAGAAGGTAATCAGTTCACAGATGATGAGATAATTGATCATATGATTTTCGTCTTAATGGCAGCA
>JAJCYJ010000415.1 GCA_029262975.1 Saprospiraceae bacterium | reverse complement strand
CGGTTTTTCTACATACACATGAATACCCAGAGACATAGCAAGCATCGTTATCGGAAAATGAGAAAAATCAGGTGTCCCGACACTGACAGCTTCAATCTTATCGCCCATTTTATCAAACATTTCCCTGAAATCCTGAAATCTTGGTACATCAGGAAAAAGTCCTAACACTTCCAGTGTATGTTTCGCACCCATATCCACGTCACAGAATGCAACAATATTCGCTAAGCCAGTCTCATGTAGTGACTTTATGATACTACCTCCCCTGTGCCCAATCCCACAACATGCCAGGTTCACTTTGTCACTAGGTGCTACATGTCCCAATGACTTCCCCATTACAACGGAAGGAATGATCGTATATCCAGCCATTGATGTAATGGCACTCGTCCTGATAAAGTTTCTTCTTTTCATTTTTATATTTTTCTAAAATCAATATATTTCCAAATATTCAACCTTCACAATTTTCTAAAATAAAATTCGATTTCATAAAGTAACTGCCTTCATCTTCGATTAGAAATATAGAAATTGAAAATGATACTCATACGAATTCATTAAAGTCAACCTCGTCTCACCATTTTTTATCTTTCTACTTTATTGCAAGCATCGTTTTTTTATTCAAATTCTGTAAACCAGATATCATACTTATTTTTAAGTTCATTGAACTTATCAGGATGTGAAACAGACAAATCCTGTGCCTCAACCGGATCTATCTTTAAATTATATAGAGCCCATTTGTTCTTATAGGCAACCAATTTCCAGTCACCATCCCTGATGGCCTGACCATGCTGCCACTGCCAATATAACGGCTTCTCTCTCTGGACTTTTTTTCCTATAAATATTGGTAGGAAACTAATCCCATCTGCTGGTATAATGTCCTGATCATTATAATTCTTAGGATATTTAACACGTGTTAAATCTACAAATGTTGACATTAAATCAATCAAATGAAGTGGTGTATTTGAAATTCTGTTGCCTTCCTTTATACCATCAGGCCAATATGCAATCAATGGAGTTTTTATCCCTCCTTCATGACTGTAATTTTTAAAATATTGCAAAGGAGTATTGGACACGTTAGCCCAATCAGCCCCGAGGGATGTCCACTTTGACAAGCTACAGATTGCTCCTGTCCCTTCCACATTATTTACAACCTCAGCTGAGGCGCCATTGTCTGAAAGAAATAAAATAAGAGTATGCTCAGATACACCCATATTTTCTAATTTAGTCAGGAGTCTGCCTATATTTTGATCCATCCTGTCTATCATGGCGCTATAGACCGCCATTTTTAAATCTTCTTCTCTTTTTTGTTCTTCTGTCAAGCTGTTCCAATCCTGGAAACTTGCCCTCGACAAAGGATAATCTTTGGAAATTACACCTAATTTTTTTTGCTTTTCAAATCTCGCATTTCTAATGGCTTCATATCCCGCTAAATATTTGCCTCTGTATTTCTCTATATCCTCAGGCCAGGCCATCAATGGATCATGCGGTGCCGTATAAGATAGATAGAGAAAGAATGGATTATTTGACGGCTGTTTATCCAACCAATCCAATGCATAATCAGTAAATGAGTCCGTCGTATAAAAATCTTTTGGTGGCGTAAAGGGTTGAATTACCTGGCCCTCAATTACCCAGGGCCGGTCAGGCCTTTTTTGTGCCGGGATTTCTTCCCCTTCCCGCTGTTGGCCCGGATTAAAATGATTACTGGCACCTTCAAAAAGACCACTATAGTGATCAAAACCTCTTGTTGTCGGTAATTCTGTGCTATGATGTTTGCCTGACCATAAAGTGGTATATCCCGCCATTTTGAACATTTCTCCTAATGTTATAGCATGGTCCATAGGGCGTCTGTAACTTTTGTGGTATCCCGTTTGCTGTGCGTATAATCCCGTTAATAAACATGCTCGAGAAGGAAAACATTTAGCTGTATTATACATTTGGGTAAATCTGATGCCCTCAATTGCGAGCCGATCAAGATTGGGTGTATTCACCTCACTTCCATAGCTGCCAATGTCCGACCATCCCAGGTCATCAGCCAATATGAGCACCACATTGGGGTTAGTTTGGCCTTTTTCAAGCACAGGTATGACAGGGTTCGTAAGATCATTCTTGCACGAAAAATTGAGTAAAGCAAGTAGCAATAAAAGACCAAAGTCCCAAAAGTAGTGTCTCATCCTATTCATTTCATATGGCTTATCATTTCTTGACTATTCACTGGCTTCTAAAACTACCTAATCCCCGCTAATTAACCAGTAATTATAGACGTTTTTATGTGGTACATCTGTGTGTATAATGCACAGTTGCTGAATTGCTGTGAAAAAGATTTATGACAAGAAAACTAATTCAAGTAAATAGAATTACTTCTTAATAGCATTCGGCCAAATGTCGTTAACATAGTAAAATAAATTTTGCATTAGCATCTACCACACCTCATAAATATGGGAAATCTCACTTCTCTCTTGACAGATGAATCCCAATTTTCCGTAATTCTTACAATTAATTCATCCACAGGGTTTTCACCACCGTTCTTACTCATAAAATTTTGAACACTCGACCATGAGTTGAGGTATCCCGATAAATCAGATAATTCCCAATTAGTTATGATTTCCTTGTTCTTATTAATTTGGATTTCTTCAAAATCAAATATGATTGAACTGTATTTATCTTCTATATGTTTTCTTTCTTCATTCCAATATGGGCCTACAACATCTTTGTAAAAAGTATCGATAAGACGATCAATTGCAGGAGTAATTTTTAACAAATCATATCCCCAAATACATATGATACCATCCTTTTTCGCAACTCGTTTTATTTCTTTATTGAAGGCTTTAAAATCAAACCAATGAACTGCTTGTCCTACAGTGATTAAGTCAAACTGATGATCGCTAAAATTTGTCTGTTCTGCCCTTTGAATACTATAATGAATATTTTCTTTTTGTTCGGCTTGATCTAACTGATTTTTACTTATATCGGTAGCAAATACTTGCTTAAAATGTTTTGAAAGTTCAACCGCTACTTGTCCATTCCCTGTGGCACAATCCCAGCAATTCTCTTTATTTTTAACATATGATAGCATATCATCGTAAAGTTCTGTCGGATATGTTGGTCTGTATTTTTTATAAGTGAAGGACTGCCGTGAAAAATTATCAATGATTTTTTTCATTCTTCTCTTTTCTCTTTTGGGCTAATTATAATTTGCAGTAATGTGCTGGTCCACAGTAATTTAATATTCGATTGAAATATTTCGAATTATAATTTACGGATAAAATATTACTATAGTTTTGCTCTACAATATATTCTTAATATTCAGAACCAAAGACCTCTTCATTCATTATATTACCTTCTACATCACGATGTTCAAATTTTAAAACAGGTGTATCATTTTCGCGGTAAACTTTGCATATTAAATATCCTCCTTTCACGCGTAGAAACCGATGATCAGGCATCCGGTTTTCTTCGGACCATCCTCCTGCATGTGCATCCGATCCAGGGCCTGAGCTAAATTCCCACAAATTCGAATTCGCCTTATGGCTTACATATTGCCAATGTCTGTCACCCGTGACTATATATACATTTTCATGAGAATTTATAAAACTCCGTATTTCATTTCCTTCATAAGAATAAGTTGCATTTGCATAATTATCATTCTTCCTTTCGCGATCCGGGCCCAGTATTGGTGTCGACGTAATTAGTATTTTAAAGGTAGCATTGGAGGCATTAATTGTATTATAGAACCACTCTTTTTGCGCTTCCCCCCATATTGTTTTTTGAGGGCTATCTGGATCGCTGTTCTTACTTCTAAAGTTTCTACCCTCCACTAACCAAATTTGAAGATCCCGGCCCCATCGGATTGTTTTATAAAGTGAGTCATTGGATGGAAATTGTTCTTTATCAAAGATTTCCAGCCCTCTTTCAAATGAAACAGCCCCGTAAGTCATACCTGGATAGCTATCATTAGATAATACATCATGATCGTCTTTCATAAAATAGGTGGTTGTCTGTCGGAAGAAATTACGCTCGAAAGGCAAGGCAAATAATCTGTCCCATTTATATCTCATTAAAGGTTCTGTCATTGCCCAGGGGTTGGGCTTATCATAATATTCAATATCTCCGGTATGTACATAAAAGTCAAGCTTGTCCCCGAGCATACTTTTATATATTTTATGTCCATTCTCAAGGTCATCCCGACGATTATAATCATGCCCGGTCAAGACAGCGAAATTTATAGATTCAGCAACACTGGCTGGTGGAGGAGTTTTGAAGGTGCCTGTTATAGAGTCAGAGACGTACATCCCTTTTGATCTTCTGGCTAATAATTCAACATTGTATCGGGTGTCAGATTTTAAATTATCGAGGCGCCATTGAATCGTAAAGTTTTGAAGGGAATCTACAGGAGACCAGGAAGATTCGATTCGATTATTTGGATCATCCTCGGCATGATATATAAGTTTAACTTCTCCCATAAACCCCGGGCACGACCCATCCATTTCAGATAGAGCATAACCTTCAGGTATTTGAGCAGCATGCAACTCATGTATATTAGATAATTTTCTTAGTCTCCAATGTTCCTCATTTGAAATCTCTTTAAAATACACGCCACTTTTGTTCAGCTCCGGAAGTGCTGTCAATCTTGTCCAAAGTGTTATCGATTGTTGATCCGCCCAACCGTTATGAAAACCATTTCCAAAATATGGACCATCTGTTTTTATCAATTGGGGTGTACATCCTAAAAGCTGAAGAAGAAAAACGAATAGTGCGCAAATTGTGATGATATTTATCTTACTCATAATAGTTTTTACAAAATTCTATAATTTAAAATTGTTCTTTAACCGTAAGCGATAATCCTAGCTTCCTATACAGTCAGTATTTCTGAAATACAAAATCACCCCTTCTAATTGAACTATCAAAGAATGCAGTCGCGATTCTATTCAATTAGAATACCTAAATAATCAATAACGGCCTTGTCTCCTCTCAACTCACCAACAGGTCTTGGATTATCTTCGTTAAATACTTTTAATTCATCCGGGGATAAAAAAGTTGCAAAATCTTCCTGATACCCATCTTCATATGGAATATTACGATAATTCAATTTTAAATGATATCCAAAAAAATTATATGCCGCTTTTCTTTTTGAAAATCCGTAATCATGGATTTCCATCGGCAGGTGAACATTTTCGACTTTGTGTTCTGAATTGAAGAGTGCGTACACTTTTTGGATATATGGATATTCAACACGAGGTGTATTACGCGTCCAATCAGCTCCATCTGAAACTAACATTAATGGCCTTGGTGCACATAGTGCTGCTATTTCAACATTATTAGTTTGGTGATCTTGACTTTTATGTATCGGCATCCCACTTTCACACACACATCCACCAAAAAAATGAGCTGAGACTTGCACCACTGGCACCGATACTTTTATTCGGTCATCAATAGCAGTGAGAATAAACGTTTGCGTGCCGCCACCAGAACCACCTGTCATTCCGATTCGTTCCGCGTCTACATCTGGTCGTGACAATAGATATTCAAGTACACGTTTACTATTCCAAGTTTGTAATAATAACGCAATTGGCATTTTGTGATTAACCTGAGTGGACTCTGCATATCCTATCATATCATAAGCAAAAACGACTGCGCCCATTCTTGCTAATACCGCACAACGCAATTGAATAAATTCCGTAAATCGCTTATCTTTTAAATGGCCATGGGGGCTCAAAATGGCTGCATGTTTTTTATTGGAAGACACGGGTCTGTACAGATTGCCTGTTATATAAAATCCAGGAAAACTTTCAATGACAATATTCTCTACTATATAACCGTCCATTTCCCTTTTACTATGAATCACTGTATTGAAATTTTCCGAAATGTCGGGCATCTTGTCCAATTGCATTCCTTCAATAATCCCTTTTTTGATTCTTTCTGCTCTCGCCTCCCATGATGCCAGGTCATCCCATTCGGAAGAAAATTTTTTCATAACCAGGTTTGCTTCATCTTCGGTCCAAAATCCTCCCATGCAAAGCATCGATTCTTGACTTACACCAGTCAACCCGAACAAACAGATAGTAAATAAGGTCAATACAAATTTCATGATAATATATATTTTATCGTATGGCAATATAATACTTTCACTTGTATGCATGTACCATATGTAAGATGTTTGGGGTATCACTATGACTACCAACAAAATAGTTATGCCTTTCTTTAGGGAAACGGCTGCGGTACAATGATCTAAATAAAATACATCACTTCAAATATTCACATAAATTCTATCTCGCTATAGTTGAAAGCATTGAACTCAGGTAAATTGAAAAGCGAAATAGTCTGGAAAGAATCTTATTCATGAATACTCCATTAATCATAATCCCAACTATGTATAAAATAGTTATCTTGTCCTTTTGATGCCAAAGCCAATATAATGAAAAGTAATCGAATAATATTTAAATATTTAATGTCTTCTGATTACATAATGTAAAGTTCAAAGAAGCTTGAGGATGACAATATTTTATAATTTGAATATAAATGATAAACCATTGATATGAAGATGCCGAATTTTTCAATTGGTAGTTGGGCATTTTCATTTGGTCCATTTGAAAATGCACCATGGAGTTTTGACAAATTTTTACAATTTACTGCGGAAGCAGGATATGATGGTATCGAAATAAATGGTTTCCATCCACATCCACATCCCGATATTTATAACACAGAATTAAAATGTAAAGATTTAAAAAAATACATTAGTGGATTAGGGCTCGGTATTTCTGGTTATGCCCCTGATTTCCGGGATGTACCACCTGCAGAGGTAACCAAGGCTGCTTTTCTTAATGAAGTAGATAAATGCCTGCGTTTTTGTAATCACATGGAGATAGATATACTTCGGGTAGACACGATCAGTCCTCCTGATGAACTTTCTGATGAAGTATACAAGAGAAGATTTGAAAACCTTAGTGAATCCTGGCATGCTGCCGGAAAGATATGCCAGGACGCCGGTGTTAAAATGGTCTGGGAATTTGAACCAGGTTTTTGGCTCAACAAACCCTCAGAGGTTAAGGCCATTTTGGAAGCTGTAAATCATAGTCATTTTAAAGCCCTTTTCGATACCAGCCATGCCTATATGGGAGCAGTAATTGGTGCAAGGCATAATGGTGAAAAAGAAATCCTGACTGGCGGAATAACAGAATATGCGAGGCTTCTGGAAGGACAAATAGGACATTTTCATCTCATTGATAGTGATGGCACCTTACACAATGATGAGACCAGTACACATGCTCCTTTTGGAGAGGGATTTATCGACTTTCAGTCATTTTTAACCGCTACTAAAGATCTATTTGAACCATTTGATTGGTGGTGTTTTGATTTTTGCTTTTGTCCTACGACGGAAACTGATGCACCAAAGGCGATTGACTTTGTAAAGAATATTGTAAACAAAATATCATGAGTCATATAGAAGGCTATGTTAATTCCGGTGGTTGTATGATCTACTACCAAATTATTGGACAGGGCAAACCACTGGTCTTGCTCATGGGTTTTGGTGCAGATGGTAATGTTTGGGAAAAGCATGTAGAAGAATATCAGAAACATTTTCAATGTGTAATTCTAGATAACAGGGGTGTCGGAAAATCTGATGCACCCAACGGACCTTATACCACGACTATGATGGCACTGGATACAAAGGCCGTAATGGATCATCTTAAAATTAAAAATGCCGCAGTAGCAGGAATATCGATGGGTGGTGCCATCGCCCAATCACTTGCACTAAATTATCCGGAACGCGTCAATCGGTTAGTTTTAATAAGCACATGGCCCTCATTTAATAATTATGCAAAGACCGTCTACGAAAATCTTAAAAAGTTACGTCGGGTGGCAGCACCTGCCGATTTTATGGAATTATTACAACTATGGATATACGCACCTCCCTACTATGATAGCAACATCAAAGATTTGAAAGGAGGACAACAAAGCGCAGCTGAGAATCCAGAGCCTCAAAAGCAGTCAGGATTCGATGGTCAATTGGATGCTTGCATTAACCATAACAGCGTAGCGCGGCTACATGAAATTAAAATTCCTACTTTGATCACAATTGGAATGATGGATATTTTTACACCTCCGGCTTTTTCCGAAGTCTTGCACCAGGGGATCAAAAATTCGAAAATTGAAAAATTTCCAAAAGGTGGACATGTACATCATTGGGAAGATCTCGAGAGGTTTAATAAAGTAACAACCGATTTTCTGTTAGAGGTAGAAAATTAAATTCGAATTTATGCTTAATGCTATTTTGAACATATGTTGATTTTATAATAATGGAAAGTATAATCAAGGTGTCTGGATTTATTAATGCTTTTACTCAGAGTTTATTCCTATACTTTTTTATAAAAACGACCAGGTGAACCGCCAAAAATAAAGATCATTAAGCAATAGATATGCGTACTAAAATTGAAAAAAATGAATTATAAACTTTTACTGGTATTATTAGTTTGCTCGTGTATAGCGTGTTCTGAAAAAAAGATCAAAACCCCAGCAAGACCAAATATACTTTTTATTATGTCTGACGATCATGCCTACCAGGCGATAAGTGCCTATACAGATCGTCTGACACAAACTCCCAATATTGACAGAATAGCAGAAGAGGGAATGATTTTCTCAAATGCCTGTGTAACTAATTCCATTTGTGCCCCTTCCAGAGCAGTCATCTTATCCGGGAAACACAGTCATTTAAATGGTAAAATTGACAATATTTTCCCATTCGATACTTCACAAATTACATTTCCACAACTTTTACAGGGTGGCGGTTATCAGACTGCAATGTTTGGAAAGTTACATTTCGGAAACAATCCTAAAGGCTTTGATCAATTTAAAATATTACCGGGACAAGGCTCCTATTATAACCCCGATTTTATCACTAAAGATAGTGGCAGGATCAATATTGAAGGATATACGACTGACCTCATTACAGACATGACATTAGACTGGTTAAAGAATGATCGTAAAGAAGATGATCCATTTTTGCTGATGTATTTACATAAGGCGCCACATCGCGAATGGCTTCCTGCCAAACGTCATTACACTGAGTATATCAATAAGACTTTTCCCGAGCCTGAGACGCTTTTTGACGATTATTCGGGACGTGGGAGGGCTGCTAAGGAAGCTGAAATGAATTTATTGACACATATGAATTGGGCCGGTGATTCTAAAATACCACCCGAAGTAATGGATGAACTGAGTATACCAGAAACAGCTCCCTGGGATAAGCAAGCTTATAATAGAACCCTTGGTCGACTAACTCCCCAACAAAAAGCAGATTGGGATAAAATTTACGATCCAATGATAGCTGAATTTAAAAAGAACTATGCCACTATGTCGCGAGAAGAGCTGATGAAGTGGCGATATCAAAGATATATGCAGGATTATCTTGGATCAATTGCGGCTGTTGATGATGGTGTCGGAGAGGTACTCAATTATTTGGAAGAAAGTGGACTGGCGGAAAATACAATCGTGGTCTACACGTCAGATCAAGGATTTTATCTGGGAGAGCATGGGTGGTTTGACAAGCGATTTATATATAATGAATCATTTAAAACGCCTTTACTTGTTAGATGGCCGGGAGTTATTAAGGCTGGTTCCAAGAATACGCAAATGGTACAAAATCTGGATTTTGCGCAGACATTTTTAGAAGCCGCCAAAATAGATGCCCCTGATGATATGCAGGGAGAAAGCCTGGTTCCACTGTTCAAGGGGCAAAATGAAGGATTTAGGGATGCTGTTTATTATCACTACTATGAATATCCTTCCGTACATATGGTTAAGCGACATTATGCTTTTGTTAATGAAGATTATAAATTGGCCCATTTCTATTATGATGTAGATGAATGGGAATTGTATGATCGAAAGAAGGACATTCATGAAATGAACAATGTCTACGATGATCCTGCATATGCTGAAATCGTAATCGATTTGAAAAAGAAATTAGAAGAAATGCGGGTGTTCTATAAAGATTCCCCAGAATTAGATCAAGAATATATCGAAAAATATAAAACCCTTGATCGATGGGATAATTAACAATTAAAGCCGCCAGAGCGGCTTTAATTGTTAATTACCGCTTGCGGCGTACACAATATCTTATGCCGCCAGAGCACCTTTATTTGTTAATTACCGCTTTAGCGGGCATATACAGGGCTATAAAATTGGATGAGAAGCCAGAATTTAATTTAAGCCTTGTTTAGGGTAGTACTGTAAGAAACCTTCGTGGGCATTCAATAGCATCGACAGGATGGCTCTAACATCAAAAAATCTTACTACTTTAAAATCGAATTGAAGTATCATCCAAAAACTCTGTAAATAATTAAAATGATCAAGAATATTCTCATTTTACTATTAGCTCTTGCAGGAATGAATTGTGCCACAAATCGGGGTGCTAATAAATCCAATCTAAAACCCCTGGTTATTGCTCCATTTAGCGGACTCGATACTATCTCCGTAAATGATTGGTGGAACCGGAAGTCCAACAAAATTATCAATGTGCATGTCCAAAGAAAAGATGTGATTGCATTTGGAATCTATACAGTTTCAAATAATACTTTAAAATTATCGGCACAACTTTTTCCACTTTTTCCCTATGAATCAAAGGAGGTAAGATTAGAAATAAAAGAAAATGGGCAATGGAAAGAAATACAAAATCAATCGATCAACGAACTCGGCTGGTCTGCATTATTTATAGTAGAAAATTGGAATACATCTCTTGATATCTCGTATCGTTTAAAACATGGTAAAAAAGCTTCTTTCGAAGGATTAATTAGAAAAAACCCAATAAATAAAAATGAAATCGTATTGGCTGCCCTTTCATGCAACAGCAATAAAGACAGAGGTACTCGAGATCAGTATGTCCGAAATATCAATCATCAAAACCCGGATTTAGTGTTTTTTGCCGGAGATCAATCTTATGATCATAAAGAACACACGGCTGCATGGCTGAAATGGGGTATTCAATTTCGAGAGGTATTCAGAGAAAGACCTTGTATTACCATACCTGATGATCATGATATTGGACAAGGTAATATATGGGGAGAAAATGGAAAAAAGGCCTCGGGTCAAGATGGAAATGATGGTGGCTACTTCTTTCACCACGAATATGTCAAGATGGTGGAACGATGCCAGACAGCCCATCTGCCCGACCCTTTTGACCCAACGCCCATTGAACAAGGAATACACGTTTATTATACTAATTTGATAATTGGAGGAGTAGATTTTGCAATATTAGAGGATCGAAAGTTTAAGTCAGGTCCAAGAGGAAAAATACCACAACAGGGCCCACGTCCTGATCATATTAGAAACCCAGATTATGATCCAAAATCAGTAGATGTCGCTGGTCTGAAGTTGTTAGGAGATCGACAACTAACTTTTTTAGATGATTGGGGTCAGGGAAATGACGAGCTCATGAAAGTGGTCTTGTCACAAACGGGATTTTGTGGAGGAGCACATTTGCATGGCCAAAAAGAAAATCGACTTCATGCAGACATGGATTCTAATGGCTGGCCACAGACTGGAAGAAATAAAGCTTTAGAAGCGATCAAAAAGGCGAATGCTATCCACATTGCAGGCGATCAACATCTTGCCACTTTGATAAAACATGGAATTGAAGACTTTGACGATGGTCCCTGGGCTTTCGTCGTTCCTGCTATCGTCAATAATTACTATAGCCGTTGGTGGTGGCCGGAAAATGAAAAACCTGGCCTCAATGCAAATGACCTCCTTCCATGGACAGGTCAATATCTTGATGGATTTGATAATAAGATCACGATGCATGCTTATGTAAACCCTGAAAGTCATTCAAGTGGAAGTGGTTATGGCCTTATAAGATTTAATACAAAATCGAAAAAAGTGACATTCGAATGTTGGCCCAGAGATATTGATGTAACGGACAAAGATGCACATCAATTTCAAGGATGGCCAATGACTGTCTCTATGTAAAATGGAGCAGGTTCGCCCTTAATATAATCTCCAGGACTATTAGTACAACTGGAATTATAATTTTATTAAATGGTACTATAAAATTCGAGACAAAAATGTAACAAGAATAGAAGCGGATATTTTAAAGAATAGAAACCTATATTTTGCAGACCGCTTTGAAAGTAGATGTTTAAATTTATCCGTAGCATGAAATCTGTCGTTTGGAACTGCTATTGAATTCAACTTATATATGTCCATTTTCTGCAACTTAAAGATCATGACGGGTCAATAATTTTTTATTACTTTTCGAAATGAGAAATGTCAATACTGGGCGCATTCTTGCGTGCTTGATACTAATCTTAGTCTTAGCTGGCTGTAGACATGAAAAGCAAAAGTCAAATTTTCTCTTCATTCTTGTTGACGATCTAGGATGGACAGATTTGGGATATTCCGGGAGTTCTTTTTATGAGACACCAAATATTGATGAATTAAGTCAAAATAGCATACGATTTAATATGGCCTATGCTGCTCATCCTGTTTGCTCTCCCACAAGAGCTGCTATCATGACAGGGCAACATCCTTC
>JAJCYJ010000414.1 GCA_029262975.1 Saprospiraceae bacterium | reverse complement strand
TGAAATAGCTGAGACCACTAAAAACAAAAAAGCAATCTCACGATTTTCAATTGAAGGTATGGTTGGAGTCGAATCATCCTGGACACCTCATGGTGAATACAGTAGTATTGATGTCAGTTTTGGTTTGGGAGGTAGTTATTTTTTCAATGAAAAATTAAGCCTTGCCATAGGAGCCAATTATGTAAATGATGCCTATACTGCAATGGAAGGCGACTATTCTCCACCGAAAGGTTATTGGGCTGGCAAGGGTGCCCCCGAATACACAGCAGCTACCTGTAGCATGCTTGAGACGTACTACGGCCTATCTTATTTTTTAAAAGGACAGCATCAAAACGGACTGGTAACAAATGTTAGCGTCCTTTCAAATTTTATGCTTTCAGAAAAGTACTACTACCATTTTACCGAACAGGAAAATAACTTTACCAAATCTTGGTCGAGTGCAAATAATACCTGGTTCAGTGCAATATCACTATCAACAGAATATAATTTTATTCTAAAGGAGCGATGGTCTTTAAAAGCAGGACCCTATTTCAAAATTCCAATCGACGGTATTGGTCATGGGCGAGTTATGTTGTCTTCATTTGGATTGCGTGCGCACATGACATTTATAACAAAATAAATTATTATATTTAATATATATTTTTTTTGCTTTTACACGCATCCCTTCAATCACTTCGGCTGTAATACTTCTAATATCTTTTGTTTTTATTCAATGTAAATAGGAATGCATTGTGCTACCACAATTTTACTCCTTCTTTAATTAACCAATCAAGTCACTCTTAAAAGATGAAGAACTGTACAAAACTTTTACTACTAACCTCACTATTATGCTTTGCAATTTTTACAGTGGGGTATTCCCAAATGACTGTCATTCTACCTGCAGAAAAGGACGGAACAATATTTAGCGAACAAAATAATGGAGCTAATGGTGGCGGAGATTTATTGACTGGACGAACGAATCAACCAGCCAATAGAAGGGCACTTGTAAAATTTGACATTTCATCCATACCTGCGAACGCCATTATATCGGAGGCTGTTATGACTATGCGTGGCAACAGACAATCTACCAGCTCTGTAGATATACACAGGCTATTAAAGGATTGGGGAGAGAGTGCCACCCTGGGAGGGGGACAAGGAGGCGGCCAGGCATCAACCGGGCAGAATGGAGATGCAACCTGGAGTAGTGCAATGCTTAATTCTGTACTGTGGGATACACCCGGCGGCGATTTTATATCCACCTCAAGTGCGAATACAGGTATTAACAATGGCGCCACATCATCATGGCTTGGTAATAGAGTAATTGCCGATGTTCAAGGTTGGGTCACTGACCCGGCCAGTAATCATGGTTGGATTTTAATCGGTCAGGAAAATCAATCTAATACGGCAGTAAGAATCAATTCTAGAGAATCCAGTTCTAATCAACCTATGCTCACTGTACAATATAGTGTTCCGGCAGGATGTGAAGCCGAAGGCGGGACCATATCACTAGAGAATGGAGAACAAGAAACAACTATATGTGCCGATGACGGATTATCGGACGCATTCAATGTGAACCTAGGTGGCAATACCACGTCCAATAATAATAACTGGGTAATAACTGATGTCAATCGCAACATTCTGGGACTTCCTGAAGGACCACCTTTTGATTTGGAAGGGCAGGGAGAAGGCGTATGCCTGATTTGGAATGTCAATTATGATGATGGGCTTACAGGCCTGCAACTCGGAGAAAATTTAGATAACCTTTCAGGTTGTTCTAATCTCTCAAATTCTATCACCGTCAATAGAAATATAAATTGTGGAGTCGTAAGAAACATCGCAATTAACCAAATATCAGAAGGCGCTGTAGAACTCACTAATACTGGAGAAGAGACAATTAATATATCCAACTATTGGCTTTGCAGCTCGAGGGTATATGAAGTTCTTGCATTGCTCGAAGTAGTATGCGGTGATTTGATGCTCGCCCCAGGGCAATTGGTTGTTGTAAAACCAAATAATCTAACTATTTCTGGTGCCGGCGATGAGTTGGGACTCTTCAGTTCACCAGGTTTTACCCTTCCTAACAACCTGGTGGATTTTGTCATATGGGGTGATGATCCAGGTCAGACGCGTGAGGATGTAGCGGTTTCAGCGGGAATTTGGACTTTAAATGACAGAGCCACAACATTTGGAGCTGGCATGTCTATACATTGGGACACTGAAGGAAACACAGGTGAGAGCTGGAATGAAGGTGCCACGACTAATTGTGGTGTCGCTGCTTGTGATGTGGTCGGAGGTACCATAGAGATTACAGGTGGTGGAACGACCATGGATATATGCGCTGACGACAATATTTCTGATGCCTTTGAAGTGACTTTGACAGGTAATTCAGGGTCAAATTTATCCGGTTGGGTAATCACAGATCCCGACGGTAACATTCTCGGTCTTCCTGAAGGCCCTCCTTTTGATCTGGAGGGACAAGGAGCAGGAGTTTGTTTGATCAGACATATAAGTTATAATGAAGGACTTTCTGGCTTAAACCTCGATGGCAATATCAACAGTCTTGAAGGTTGCGCAGATGTATCCAATGCTATTACAGTAACAAGAAGTATTGGTTGTGGCCCGGAGCCGGAGGTCTTTAACTTTCAGGCAACTCTAACAGGTACGCAACATGGACCGACTGTAAATTCTAAAGGTATAGGGACGATTGATGGTTCCTTAGTAGGTAATATGCTTTCTATCAGTGGATCATTCAGCGGATTAGAAGGTGATTTTGCTGCCGATATCGCAGGAGGAGCACACATCCATCAAGCAGTAGCAGGAAGAAATGGAAGCTTTGACTTTACGTTGAATACAAATCCTTCTGATGATTTAAGATCAGGAAGTTACGACGCAGCTGACAATACATTTGTTCTCACAGACGAACAGATTGATGCGCTACTTAGTCGGGAATATTATGTCAATGTACATACTACTTCATTTCCAGGAGGAGAAATAAGAGGACAGCTATTACCACAATCTGATCAATATTTTCATACACAACTCCTCGGAAGCAATGAAGTACCTTCTGTTGTTAGCCCAGGCTTGGGAAGTATCTTATTCGAATTATATGATTCAACTTTGACAGCTTCTGGTTCGTTCAGTGGTCTTTCCGGCCCGGTCGCCGTGGATATCGCGGGGGGTAGTCATGTTCATTCTGCCAGTCCTGGTAGAAATGGCGGACTTACATTTCCTTTAAATATCACACTTGATGAAGATAATCTTGGTGGTACTTATGAATCAGCTAACAATTCATTCGCATTAACCCCAGAACAAATTGATGCCCTCATTTCTGAAGGGCTGTATGTTAATGTTCATTCTGATGTATTCCCATCAGGAGAATTACGAGGGCAGATTGCACCTATAGCGTCTACTACCTTCCGTGCTGAACTTGCCGGATCACAACGAACACCTACTGTATGTTCTGACGGAGATGGAAGGCTGTTGATAAATTATAATGGCAATGGGCAAATCACAGTAAGTGGTACGGCCAACAATCTCGGAAGTGCCATCTCATCTGCCCATATTCATGTGGGTAGTGCAGGGCAAAATGGAGGCGTAAAATTCCCATTGGTTTTCAATGCCGATACTACGGATATGAGCGCAGAATTTCTTCCGGCAAATAACACTTTCGAGATTGACCCAAGTGATCTGAGTATTCTGTGCGCACGTGGA
>JAJCYJ010000413.1 GCA_029262975.1 Saprospiraceae bacterium | reverse complement strand
GGTGTCCATGACTGGGCGTGGAGGGCGAAAGATTTTTCTGAAGGAGGATTTTGGGGTATAGATGAAAAGTTGATGCAGGAGGCATGGAATTCTTCACCGGTATCATCGCTAGACGGCTGGACTTCACCTGTGCTTTTTATTCATGGCGATGATGATCGCAATGTCATGTTTGGACAGACGATAGACTTGGTTCAGAGATTGAGAGCGCTAAATGTGCCACACGAAATATTGGTACTTCCAGATGAGGTTCATGGCTTTTACAGATGGGAGAGTTGGTTAAGAACATATAGAAGAGCAGCAGATTTTTTTAATAGGAAACTTTGATTTTACAATTCCGTTGTTTGGTTTGAAACAATTTGTTCTTATTTACATCTTTTATAAGAAGAGCCCTTTAGCATAGTGTACATTATATGAGAAAATACGGTCTGATTGGATACCCATTATCACATTCTTTTTCCCCTGGATATTTTCGCAATAAGTTTGACGAGGAGCAAATACCTGATGCCCGATACGATCTGTATCCGATCGATAAGATTGAGGATTTTGAACGCATCAAGAATATGTCAGGGCTTAATGTGACCATACCTTATAAGGAAGCGGTAATTCCTTTCCTGGATGAATTGAGTCCTGAAGCCAGGGAGATTGGAGCGGTTAATACGATCTGTTTTAAGGAGAAAAGTAAAATCGGATATAATACAGATACCTATGGCTTTGAACATTCTTTGGTTCCATTATGGGGCGTGGACAGACCGGAATCTGCCCTGGTATTAGGGACGGGTGGGGCGGCTAAGGCAGTATGGTTTGTATTGGACAAATTAGGTATAAAATATTTGAAGGTTTCGCGATCATCTGGTGATATACAGTATCAGGACATTCAACCGGAAAATCTAACAGCAACACGACTGATAATCAATACCACACCGCTGGGTATGTCCCCGAATATAGAATCTTGTCCGGAACTGCCTTATGATGCTTTAACGAAGGATCATATCCTTTATGATTTAGTTTATAATCCAGAGAAAACGCTATTTTTGAGGCATGGTTTGAGTAGGGGAGCGACTGTGAAAAATGGTTTGGAGATGCTTCGTTTGCAAGCCGAAAAATCATGGGAAATTTGGAATTTGACTTAAATAGAAATTTATGATACCTAACAGTGAGATTAAAGAGGGGGATCAGACAGACGGTTCTCTTGCTTACCCTGATTTCACAGATACCGAGATTGCTTTTCAGAATAAGACGAATAGAGAATTAAAAGAGACGTATCGATTATTCAAATTGATGAATAATAATCTTCTCGTTGACACAGGTTCTCTGCTTTCCAAGATCGCTTTGAGATTGAGATTGCCATTTGTGGAAACGGTCATGAAGCACACCATATTCAAACAATTTTGTGGTGGCGAGAACCTGATGGATTGTCAAAGCGTGATTGATCACTTATACAGTCATAATACATTGGCCATTCTCGATTATGGTGCCGAGTCTAAATCCGCAGAAGAAGATTTGAATGATGCCGCCAAAGAATTAGTAAAAGCTATAGATTTCGCGGCATCCAATAATTCTGTGCCCGTTGTCAGCTGTAAACTCACCGCATTAGTTGAGAATAATCAATTGATAAAGAAACAAAATAAACACCCGCTTACAGCCCATGAAAAAAAGCGATATAAAGCCTTTTTAAAAAGGATTAATAAAGCATGTGCCAGGGCGCATAAGTTAGGGGTAGGTGTTTTTATAGACGCGGAAGAAAGTTGGATGCAGGATGCGATGGACGATGTTGTCAGGGATTTAATGAAGAAATACAATCGCGACCGGGTCATCGTGTATAATACCTATCAGATGTATCGGCATGATAAATTGGAACAGCTCAGGGCGGATTATTTTATGGCGCATTCAGAAGGGTATAAATTGGGCGCCAAGCTTGTGAGAGGTGCTTATATGGAGAAGGAACGCGAGCGTGCAAAAGATCTTGGATACCCGTCCCCTATCCAACCCGATAAAGCCAGTACAGATCGCGATTATAATGAAGGACTCAAATTTTGCCTGGACCGATATGAAGAAATTGGATTTTGTAATGCCACCCATAACCTGGAGAGTGTCAAATTAATGGTCGATGAGATCATTGCAAAAGACATTCCAAGAGATCACAGACATGTGAACTTTTGCCAATTGCAGGGGATGAGTGATTACATCACCTTTAATCTTTCGGAAGCAGGTTTCAATACAGCAAAGTATGTGGTCTATGGTCCTGTCAAGGATGTAATCGAATACCTGATCAGAAGGGCAGAAGAGAATACAGCGGTGACGGGAGAAATGAGTCGGGAGTTGAAGTTGATAACAACGGAAAAGAAGAGGCGGGGGATTTGAGGATGTAATAAGAAAGAGGTAGTTCTGAGTTAGGGTATTTAGTGGTTATAAAACTTTTTGGCTAAGTCTTAGTAAAAAGTAGATTTATAATTTCCATTCTAAATGCATAGACAGCTCAGCATAGAGTTCATTTTGTCAGAGCTACGCATTTTCATTTTCATTCATCTGCTGCTTATCTGAAATCCATCAGTCTTTAACTGGTCTTCTGGCTTTTCTATTAATCAGTATTTCGTTGTCACTGAAGGACATCCATGAAAATTCATAGACGTAGTGATATGTTTTGCCTCGGCTATTGATGACATAATTGGTGATATAATTAAAATTGAATTTTTTCCTTTCCAGTTCGATGATGGGTACTTTTTTCTGAGACTTATGTTTGCCAAGAATTTCCAAGAGGATTGTTCGATTACGATGGAGTATGGTATCAATAGGCTTAGTGGCTGGCGGGTTTGTTGCTCGGAGTTTTCGGTGATAGATTGTTTTACAATTAATGGTGCAGAATATCTTATCAGATCTTCCATAGAATGGTGATTTACAAAGACGGCATTGACGGGTCATGATTCTATATTGGTCCCCGAGAATACAAATTTAAGATCGCAAATATAATAAATACTAAATTAATCGAAGGGGAACGGTTCAGTATCGACTAATGATGTAAAATGTTGATAATCAGAGCTATTGGAATAGATAATATTTCTAAATTGCTCCAATGAAAGCCATTATTTACATAGCACAACCGACAGCCCGACGTATAAAATTTCATATTCCATATGAAGCATTGGAATGGAGAAATAAAATCAAATCTCTCAATACAACTTTTTGGCATCCCAACCAAAAGTTATGGAGTAACGAATTCAACATTTACAAATGGCTAATTAAGGCCAAATGTTTATTCTGTAGATTATAAAAATATAGGATCATGGTAACACTCTCAAAGGT
>JAJCYJ010000412.1 GCA_029262975.1 Saprospiraceae bacterium | reverse complement strand
AACCTGATCATTTTTTTTAGTTTCCTGCAATAGTGAATTCAACGCTTTATGCACATTTCCACCAGTTGCCTCTTCATTTATAATAAGTTTTAAATTTTCTGGATGCACTTTGTCCGGAGCAACCTGCAAATAATATTCAGCTATGGCAGTTGCATCCCTATGTGCAAATTGAAGGTCGGGGATGGCTTCATCTTCATAATTGGAAATCCCTATAATTACAGCTCTTTTGGTGTTAGCTCTATTAAACTGCCCTTCCATAATAGAAAGGCTACTAAGAATTATTAGAAGAGACAGACAAGCCCTTACCATGGATAGGTATGCAAAATTAAAAACCATGTGATATTATAAATATAATTAATCTCAGATAGATTTCCAATTACCAGGGTTTGTAAGACTGCTTTTATAAGATTATGCTAAATACGTATAATTACCTATTATAGAGATAAATAACTAGTTTATGAAATCTTTTGTTTGCACTTTAATGATTTCTCTTTATCTAATTCATGGGGCCTTTTGTAATATTGAATTAAATGTAGATTCAATTAAGGTTCAAGAAATGCAAGTTGTTGCCGAAAAAGTATTAAGTGAACTAAAAGCTGCAAAAGGAATTTTAGATCGAGAACCTCCGAGAATAGAGGTCAAACAGTTCTCAGGAGGAGTGAAAATCGCCTCGATGAACTATGATCAAGGCTTGATTAATCTAGATATCCGGACATATAATATTTGTAATACCATAGAAGAGGGTCATCTTAATGCCTTGTCTTTCATCATTGGTCATGAACTAGGTCATTATATTCATAAACATGGAGCGATAAATCATATAGATGAGCCAAGCGAGACAAAAGCATTTGCTTTGGCAGGAACTGAAGCGAAATCAACTCATCCTGGTTTCCCTAATCGATACCAGTTAGCTATAAGAGAATATGCTGCCACGCATAATGAGGCTGAGGCGGATTTGGAAGGAGCTTTTCTGGGTTACCTGGCCGGCTACCAACCAATGGAGGCGGGCATTTCCCTACTGAATAAGGTATACAGCGATACACTAGGCGGACTTACTTCTAATACACCGGGATACCCAAGTCTTGAAGACAGGATTGCCATCGTGAAAAATACAGCCGAAGAAATGGCTAAAATCACGCCCCTCTTTGAAATGGCCAAATATCTTACAGCCGTCGGTCAATATGCGGATGCCGTTGCTTATTTAGAAGAAGTGGCAGTAAAATTTAAAAGCCGCGAAGTCTATAATAATATAGGCGTGCTACACATTTTTCATATTCTTCAAAATATGCGTGAGCCCTTGACCGAATATGAATTTCCACTGATCTTAGATGCCGAATTCAGGGCGCCACATCCACAACACGTTGTTGGAGAGGAGGGTACAATTCTCAGGTATGAAGAACCTAGCCTATTAAGCCATGATTTATGTTATCAAAATGAACTTCAGCTGGCGCTTGCATCTGCAGAGGAGTATTTCAACAAGGCCATAAACTTTGATGCCGATTATGCACCTGCTTTTTTAAACAAATCAATTACTCAAACTTTAAGAGGATTGCTTTATAAGGGCGTCATATGCAGATCAAACCAAAAAATAGAATATATGATGGCTATGACTTCAGCCTACAATGCGAGCAGAATAGCGGGAAAAGATCTGTCCGGTTATTCTCTGGAACATTATGATTTTGTTCCTACGGAAAGGCAGCAGCCATGGAGTTATGATTGGGATGAATCTATCCCTTTCGAGGTCGCTTTTGCAACCTTAGATTCGACTATGACGGACACCGGAATGGTCTTTATACCTATAACACAAATAGTTGACCCCTTCCCATTCTTCAAAGAAGTTTTCAATGTCAAAAACCTCTCTGCTACCAGGTCCCGAATAGATAATCAAAGTCTTTTTACCAAATGGTCCAAAAATAGAATGCCCCTGGCATTAGGTGAGGTTCCACCGGTGGCAGCTCTTTTTTCAAATATCAATGTTCAAATCGATCTTGTCAAAATATTGTCAGGTGAAATAACACCGGACAGCTTACTGGAAGTGCCGTCCAGGGGCAGTTTTGATACCGTAAAAGTAGTTCCTTTTTCGAGGGCACTTGAGCTCAATATGCACAATGTAATTGCAAAAAGGAATCAAGATAAATTTTTAAATAAGCGGAATGCAACCGCGATAAGTCGATCTGGCCCCGCACCAAAAAGTGATCATATAATTAAATTTAACTCAGAAGAAATATCGAATATCCAGGAAAGAATAGGTCAGTGGAAGGTTAGAAGGGAAATAGATAGCTCCAGACTTACATCCTATTTTAAAAGTGGAATTATTCATATACCTCAGGAAGTAGATAAGGTTTTTTATCAGACATCGCCGGCGGTACAACGAATTAAATATGCCGAAACTGATCTATTCAGAATATATGATAATCGATCCTTCATATCCATAGATGGCCGTTATGAGCAAAGTACATTTCTCGCACCTAAATTTATAGACTCACTGGACATTGGGGGTGATAAAACAATTATTCCCGGGATGTCTTTAGATACTGTTCAAAGCATGCTCGGCAGAGGATTTAAACAAATAAATTTTGTCACCGGCAGTATGGCTGCATTTAGGACTTCGCACAACCAAAACCTTTATCAATATGTACGGAAAGATGGATCTAACGCCCCGGGACAAAGAGTTTCCATTCGATTTAAAAATCTTGTCCAACTCAATAAAAGTGATATTACTGTGAGTACAGGTGTCGATATAAGCGAAGATTTTGAATATGGGGTAATATTTGAATTAGATAATGCGCATATGATAAAGAGCTGGATTCTTTATTACAAAAAAATACAATCGGGCAATGAACTCCTGACGGCAGAAAGGGTCAATAATACCATCATCCTTTCTACGAGGATAAGATCTTGAATGTCACATTATATGAACATGTGAAATCGGAACTCAATTTGATGCAATGATCCAATTCTACAGTTCTCAAGTACAGTTATCACCATTTTAATTTTTTGCACCTCCAAAGTGATAAATGTGAAGAAAGGAAATTCTTGCAGGGACTTTGAAGAGTCAAAGCATTGCTTTTTTCTAATCTTACTCTTTATTGATCATTGATAAGGTACAATAAAAAAAGAGTAAATTTAAGAACTGTTTTATCTGTATACTACAGTTATGAAATCACTGATGTTAGCATTAATCTGTATTTTATCGACATTGAATGTTGATAGAAAACCTCCATCTATTGAGTTCAGGAATCAATCAAATAATTATGATGTAACTGTCTTAAAGACTAAATCTATTACACAGTCAAACCTTCCTGACTTTCACAAAATGCAGGCCACAAGTGAACGCATTTTAAATGATTTAAAAAGGGCAAAAGGAATTTTACCCGATGAGCCACCGAGGTTAGTCGTCAAACAATTGCGAGGCTCACAGAAGATCGCAGTAATGTCACTTGAAAAAAATGAAATTCAACTTGATATACTTACCTATAACATCTGCAGAAATATGGGTGCGGATTCCCTTGACGCATTGGCTTTTATTATAGGACATGAATTGGGACATTTTATTCATCAACATGGTAGCATTAATCACAACATTGAAGCAGCAATGTCAGCAGACTTAGAAAATTCTGACATTGATTCAAGTTTCAGCAATGCTGCAAATGGCGCAAACGTCAAATTGAATTTTTCAGATCTTTCCAAATTATATAATGGTTCATATAATGAAGCTGAGGCAGATTTTGAAGGTGGATTCCTGGGTTATCTGGCGGGATATAATCCCATGCAAGCAGGAAAAGAACTGATAAGAAGGGCATATGCGCACCCATTTATGAATATGAATAATGTGACAAAAGGCTACCCTACTTTACAGGAACGACTGGCAATAATTGAAAACACCGCCAGTGATTTAGCTAGATTGACACCGTTGTTCGAGATGGCTAATTACCTCGTAGCTTTAGAGCAATATGAAGACGCCATACCCTATCTTGAAAAGATTCTTTTAAAATTTAAAAGTCGCGAAATTTATAATAATATTGGTGTCATCTATTTAATGGAAACGCTTAGATTATTTCCACAACCCATTACACCCTATCAATTTCCACTTGCTCTTGATGTCGATTTCAGGGCGCCACATCCTCAATTTTATCAGTCTTTTACCAGGGGGTTTGAATCCTGGGCCCAGGGTATGAAGAAAAATGAACATTGCAAAACATCATTTGCCCAGTTGCAAATTGAAAAAGCAGAGGAATATTTTCGTAAAGCAATCCAGCTAGATAAAAATTATAGTCATGCACTGTTGAATTTGTCTATTGCCCAATCGATAAGAGGTATCTTATATCGGGGTTGGGAATGCCAGGATTATAAAACTGCCACCTTAAGCGATGCATTAGGGACTGCATATTTGGCAAAAGACCTCGTGAAGAAGAAAATGTCCAATTACTGGGTGGAATACTATGATCAAAAGCCTTCAGATTCTATTAAACACGTGAGTATAAAGGAGTTCAGAAATTTAGCAGAATTGCGTCCTTTTATAATATTCAAGACAGATTCACTTGGAGATTCTGTAAAGATTTGGGTGCAACCTGTCTATCCCTTCCGCAAGGAGTTTTTCAGATCATTTGACTGGTCCACAGACTTAAATTGGGAATCCATGACAAGTAAGTATAATAAATGGAGTACGCCAGATAGCCTGATACCTTCAATTGGAATGGAGCTATCCAATATAAATATGCAAATTGATTTAATCAAGATTTTTGATGATGAATTAAAAGATGGATTCCTCGAAGTCCCTTTTCGATTTAGAATAAATAGTAGAAAGATACGACCCTTTACCAGGGCCTTAGAATTATTCCCTCAAAATAAACTTGCCTTATACAACCGTGAGATTTCATTGGGTAATCGGCCTGATAATAATGAAACAATCTATCAGGAGATAATATGTGATAAAAAGCATTTAATCAATGGAGAAGCACTAGACACATTTGTATCCCAATGGACAAATTGGGATTTTAGTGAAAAATTAGACGCCTCCAAGTTAGTCTCACATTTTGTAAGTGGACAGCAAATATTGGATGAGGAGCGAAATCAATTGCAACGAGAATATGTCAATTTAGAACAGTCAATGCAATATAAAGCACATGACAATTATACTTTGTTTTCTAATCGTTCTAAACTCTCTAAAGATTCGAGGGAAGAAATTACATTCGTATATCGCCCTAATAACCCCTCTAATGTAATTGACGATTGTAGTATATCTGTAGATCAAACCAAGGAAGAACTGGAATTTAAATATGGTCCTGCCCATCGAACACTTCAATTATCCGATGGTACTTATAACGTATATGCTACAGGTGTAGAACACACACTTCGTATGGATACATTACCCGGCGCGTCTCGGAGATTCTCTAATATTTATGTCAGCGACGTATCAAATAAAGAAGATGGTATCATTTTCAAAATTAATTCTATTGATAAAGTTACAGGATGGGCCATATATCATAGATCGATCTTGACTAGGAATAAATTTGGAGTAAGTACAGATTGATTGCTCAGAAAGGTGGTTTTCTTGCCTTGAATGCTTGCTCAAAAGCATATCCTAATCGGAGAAGAAATGCTTCCGACTGATTAATCCCGATAAAAGTCAGATTAGTAGGCGTACCATCTTCTTTATAACCCATAGGAACTGTTAAGCACGGATATTGTGCCACAGCTGCATAGCCTGCACTAAAATTATCAATAGAAAGAATGGCATCTAAGTCATGCTCTTTCATTGGAATATCAAAATATTTTTGACCACTAATATGAAGTTTATCAAAAAGTAACTCAAGCTGTTTATCAGATGTCGTATCGCTGGCACTGCCTTCTAATCGTGCTTGTCCATACGGCGCTCGGATCAGGGTATCCTGCAGATTAAAATCAACGACATCTTGTACACTTTTAACCTCGACTTCGCCTCCAGCATGATTGGTAATATATCTTGGAAGATCCCTTTTCATTTCTCCGCTAAGCAAGGATCCAAACCCATCCAGACTTACCTCCGGTGGATCATATTCGATAATTGTGGCGCCCATATCGGCAAGTTTTTTAAGTGTCTCGCGGTATACCGAATCACGCTCTATAAATCCTCGAATAGCACCCAATCGCGCCTCTGTAAGGCTGAATTCTTTTAATTGACTATAATAATCATCGGTCCTTTCTAATTCTTTAGTAGCAGGATCATTTTTATCTACTCCTGCCATTGCCGAAAGTAAGATGGCATTGTCTGTGACATTTCTTGTCATTGGACCCGGTGTGTCCAGGTTTCCTGATATCGGTACAATACCCGATCTGGAAAGCAATCCAATCGTAGGTTTTAGACCGACTACAGAATTTTTACCAGAAGGTGACAATATTGATCCTGAAGTTTCAGTCCCGACCGCTCCGACTGCGTAGTTAGCGGCCATGCTCGTGGCACTTCCAGCACTTGAGCCACCTGTTTC
>JAJCYJ010000411.1 GCA_029262975.1 Saprospiraceae bacterium | reverse complement strand
ACACTTTTGCCTATGACAATTCCATCTTCAAAAGCGTGATATTCATGCTTTTTGTTACCAAAGACATCCTTTACTGTTGCTATCAATTGGCCTTCTTGAACCATCTCAAGTAAATTCACATGGACAGTAAGAAGTCCACCTGTTTTGGTATATATCCAATATGACTTACGACAAAGTACAGTGGGCTCTTTGGGCGGTTCTATTTGATCTGGAATCATGTTCAGATATGACAAAGCATTGTGGATTCCTTCAACACCGCTTCTAATCATTCCTTTTTGAAATGTATTTGGATTACCCACTTCCAATGTAATCGCAGGGATATCTAATTCATCCGCAGCTCCTCTAAGTGTACCGTCAGATGGCGGGTTGTGGACTATTATTTGAGCGTTTTGTATTAAAGCGAGTTTTCTGGTTTCTTTATGGCTCATGTCAGCTCTGATATAGTAAGAATTTATTCGCCCCACGCTTGCAGTATGTAAATCGAGCAAATAGTCAAAAGATCTAACCAGTAGATTCATAAACCTGAAGGCATACACCTCACTGATGTTGCCGTTCTCCTTACCGGGCATAATATGGTTGAGATCAACGCCATCATTAAATCGCCTGGTTTTGCGCATAAACCCTGGAATATTGACCACGGGTATTGCGATGATAACTCCTTTTAATTCGTTAATATCAATTTCTTCTATTAATCTTTGAATGACGGGGATACCATTTAATTCATTTCCGTGGACTGCAGCAGTCAAGCCGAGAATTGGATGATCTTGTGTGCCCCTGGCGACTATTAATGGAAGAGAAATTGGATTGCCTAATCCATCAGAAATAATGTCCAGCCAGTAAGTCCTAATGCTTTTGACAGGTGTGTCTTCTAATTGAAATTCACTTACATGAGTAATTGGGATTTCTTTTTCTTTTGAATTCATAAGTCTCGTGAAAGGTTAAGTTATAGAATATAAATTAAATAGATAAAAAGTATTTCGCTGGTATCTCGAGATGTCTTTGATCGGTTATGTCGATCAACAAGGTTGCTATAAATCAAGGTCGAAGATTTATAAATTTATCGGATGTTCTTGTTTTTCGATTTCTGTAATGCACCAATCCCTCTGATAGTGAGATCCAAAATGGACTTATTATTAATGTGAGTGATATTAGGCTAATGGCAAATTTGTAGCCAAACGTCCCGATAATTCCAATAGTATAGGCTGAGAAACAAATTAGAAAACTCAACTCTCCAATCTGACCGAGCATCGCTCCCCCCAGGAATGCTTCACTCCACGAACTTGCAAATAACCTCAATATCAGTGAATTGATAAAATGGTTGGTTACATAGACCGCAAAAAGCACAATGATGATGGCCGTAATATTTACGGAGATAAAGGTGAAATCTATTTGTAATCCAATGCTCACAAAGAAAAATGCGACAAATAGTACCCTGAAGGAATGCAACACATCATGTATCCAACTGACAGCATTAGATACGTGCAGGACCATTCCACCCACAAATGCACCTAGTGCTGCAGAAAGACCAAATAAAGAAGTAATAATGGCTCCACCAAAACATAAAATTAATGCCATAAAGACTTGTAATTCATGATCTGATTCTAATTGCTTCGAAAATGGCAGTCGTATTGTTCTTTTTATATAGATAAAAAGGAGGATTGCTATTATAATCATACCACCGATCGTCATTAAGACAGATTCTATGATAGGTACTTTTACTCCTCCCATAAAAGATGTTATAATCAATAAGGGTACAATTATAATATCCTGAGTGAGCAGGATGCTAAGAACATTTTTGCCTAAGGTAGTTTCTATTAATTTTTTATCCTGCAATAATTTTATGATTATAGCGGAACTACTTAAAGAAATTACAAACCCTAAGATGATCGAGCGGTGGATGGGCCAGTCAAGAAAGTAACCTATTGCTGAGACAATTCCAACACTCAACATGACTTGCAATAGTGTTCCTATTATCGCTATTTTCCATTTCTTGACTAATTCGGGAAGAGATATTTCCATTCCTATAAAAAATAGCAAAAGGATGATTCCAATTTCACCGAATTGATGGATTGTTGCTGTATCAGTTATTAAATCCAATCCGTTTTGGCCTAAGAATATTCCAATTAATATGTATCCTATAATATAAGGTTGATTGACCTTTTTTAATATGATGCCTACCCCAACTGATAACAAAGCTAGTATTGATATAAAGATGACTACCGGATCAATAGGTGCAATCAGAAGAACCATACATCATGCATACATGCGATTTTTATAATTTGCACTAATTATCTTTTCTATATATTTTCAATGTCTAAACTATAAATATGTTAATGTTAGGAGACTTCTTGAAGGGCCATATTTTTCTGCTTCAAGATATATTGTAAAATCAGCGATGAAGCTTCTTCAAGTAAAGGTTTGTTTAAAAACCTCGCTATTTGTGGTAATCCGCCGATACTAGTAACATTTATTTCAGACAGAACACGAAGCCCATCATTTCCTACTAGTGTATCAATGCCATACATAAATATGCCTATTTCAGACAGTACAGGATTGATTTCTGCCACTATATGTGCGTCCGCTTCATCCACTTCAGTATGCATGGCCGTGCCACCCATTGCCACATTACAGATCCAGGAGTCTTTAGCCGGCAATCTGAGAGAGGCCCCCATAATCTTTCCGCCCACGACAATTATCCTCTTATCACCCTGATCTACATTTTCTAAATACTGGACAGCCAGGTATTCAACCTTTTTATCTTGATGGTTTTCGATGAATTTGCGGAATGAATAAGTCAATTCTCCGTCTGTGACGGTATCCCCATCTATTTTTATTATTCCCTGACCGCCATAGGCCTTGAAAGGCTTTAGAACAATTGGAAAACGTCGTTTAAACCTTTCAATATCATAAATACAAACACACTTCTGAATAGGAGGGCAAAGGGATTTGAATTTCAATAAAAATTCCTTGCTTCCCGCTGTCTTTATACCATAAGGTGCATTAATAAACAATTGCTCTGGAAATTCTTTTTCCAGAAATGAAAGAAACGAGTTACTGAGCGGTGGCGGTAGTCTCAACCATACAGCATCATAATCATTAATTAATAATTCTTGCAGATCCGAGAAAAAGCATCTTCCGTCCGGATAAAAATCAAAACTGTCGTCAACTCTTGATCCTTTAAGCAAACAAACTTTATGATTAGAAAAGAATTCGTGATTAGCTATATTACCTCTTGAAACAACATCAACTCTTTCACATAGCTTATGCTTTCTTACTATTTTTACAAATGAATAAAGTGAATTCTCAATACTGTGATTGGTATGATCCGTTAAGACAAGCAATTTCAATTTTTTCATAACCTACCTTTTATTTCCTTTATCAATGACGGGTCATTATTCAAACTTTCGAATAATTTCATTTTAAATTTGCCTTGTTTATTGATTAAAGTTTGGGCCATTTTATCTATAGCCACCATAGATAAAACAGTTTGAATATAGGCTTCTATTAAATCATCCAGTCCAACTCCTAACTTGTTAAAATCTCTTCGATCCATTAACACGAGCCGGTTAGAATCTGTATTCCAGCTCCCATCGGGGCTGCGAAAGGAGAGGTTAGTACCTAACATTTTCCAACTTTCTGTACTATTATCAATACGGTCGATTAGAGGTTTTTCTGCCTTCCTGGCATAAGTACATAATGGACGTATTCCTTCTGGAGTGCTACTTACCATCATTCTAATATCAGCGACGAATGTTTCACCGTGCAAATTTGGAATCGTACCAACATGGTATAATTTTCCCATAGCAGTGGTACTACTCCAGTGATAATTACCTATCAGGCTTTGGACAATAAAAAGATCATAGTCAAAGTCCAATTCCATAAATCTATTTAGCTCTCTTTCGTTCACTATTGTAAAAACTCCCTGACCTGCGTTACTATATGGGATTTTGATAACTGCTTGCCCTCCCATTTTCTTGACCCACAAGGGTATTTCATTTTTTTGGACATCCCAGATAGTTTCTGGAATGTAAATTTTTAATCCATGTTTCTCAATTTCAGCGTTATAAATATCATAGGCTTTGGCCGCTATCATTTTGTTACGCCCACCCGCCAGACAGGCAACTATGGGATTGAGAATCCTTGTCTTAGTGTCCAGCGGAATCCTATTCCATGGTTTCTGAGTAACATATCTAAATGCAGCTCTGATCGGTATAAATTCTCTTCTTTCATTGCGCACATACATCAATCCATCTTCAAATTTTACATTTGGATCAGGGTTTCCCAGGTAAAACGGAACCAGGTACACATCTTCGTCCATTACATCCGC
>JAJCYJ010000410.1 GCA_029262975.1 Saprospiraceae bacterium | reverse complement strand
ATCCGAGATTAACTCCAAACACAATTGATTTTGGTTGTGGAAATGTGAGAAAATCTGTTCCTGAAGCAGTATTTGTAATATCGAAAGTACTTACCTCTGGATCGAACCATGAATAATCAGTTTTAGTCCAAAGGTTATATCCGGATACATATACTCTTAATTTTCTGATATCAGCTTTTGCCAATAAATTTTTAGGCAATGTATAACCAAGAGTTACTGTCTTAAGTCTTACATAATCTCCCTTTTCAGCAAATCGGCTACCATCTCTTCTATTACCATTAGGATCTCCTCTGACTGCTCTAGGTATAATTGTATCGTCTCCTTCATTCTGCCATCTGTTCTCCCAGGCTCTAATGGTAGGTGCAAATACGCTATTGAGTCCTTCTGCAAATGCCAGATTGTTGTTGTAAATCTGAAACCCTGTAGCAAACTGGAAGAAGGCAGATAAATCAATCCCTTTGTAAGAAAAAGAGTTTGTAATCCCTCCGCTCCAATCCGGGCTGGACTTACCGACAAATGTTCTGTCATTATCGTTGATAACACCGTCAGGTGCCAGATCATCAGAAGTACCGAGAATTCCATCTGGCCCTACACCGCCGGAAATATCTCTAAATCTAAAATCTCCAGGTGCAGCACCAGGTTGTGAAGCATGCGCATCAATCTCAGCCTGATTTTGGAAAATACCATCTGTTATATGACCAAAAAAGCTACCCAATGGTTGCCCTTCGGCTACTCTGGATGCAAATCCTGCATCAAATGGAATGCCATCTACGAGTTTTTTTACTTCATTCTTGTTATATCCTAATACAAGGTTTGTTGACCATTCAAATCCACCTTTGGATACATTGATCGAATTGATAGCAAATTCAATTCCCTTATTTTCAACTTCTCCAACATTCTGCAAGACACTTGTGAATCCAGAAGTAGTAGGGATTGGCCTATTTAATAATAGGTCTTCAGTTTGCTTAATATAGTAGTCTACTGATCCACTCAGTCTGCTATTAATTATTGCAAAGTCGATTCCTGCACTTATAGCGGTAGTAGTTTCCCATTTAAGGTCAGGATTTCCTAACTGTGTGGGTGCTGTGCCCGGGGCATCCAGGTAATTAGCTCCACCACCATATAATTGACGTGCGGCAAAATTGCCAATTCCGTTATTCCCTGTTCGTCCCCATCCTACTCTTACTTTCAATTCATCAAATGGGCCATTCGCTAAGAAATTTTCATTAGACACTCTCCACGAAGCGGATACACCAGGAAAAAACCCCCACTGGTTATTAACAAATCTAGAAGATCCATCTGCCCGGAAAGTTCCCGTAATGAAATATTTTCCACTAAAATTGTAGTTGAAACTACCAAAATATGATCTCAGGTTATCTCCCGTGAAGCCGCCAGCCGTAGTCAATGGTTGTGCGCCTGAGGACAGACCTGTAAATGCATCTGTTGGAAAATCCGAAGCTTCGGCAAAAGAATTGTTTATTTTATCTTCTTGGAATGATATACCAGCAATGGCCTGAATACTGTGATTGCTAAATGAATTGTTATAACTCAACACATTTTCATTAAGATACCTAGTGTTCTTAAATTGTCCCAAAGCTGCATACCCTGTAGCTGAACTCTGTAGCACACGAGGTTCGTAAATATCTTCGCGTACATCAAGTATATCAGTACCTAGCGAGGTCTGAATACTTAGTTCATCGGTAATATTAAAACGAGCAAATATCTTTCCTAGAAATTTAGTCCGTGATACTTTATTTTTATATTCCAATGTTGCCGCTACCGGATTTTCTAAACCGAAGGCAGAACCATAGCTGCCATCTTCGCGTTTTACCGGGACAACCGGAGGAAGAAGGATAGCAGTAGATAGTGCACCAAATATGTTATTATCATTTTGAATCTGATCAGTAATAGAGAAAGTATACCCCATATTCATACCAAAAGATAACTTATCAGATACAATTTGATCCATATTCAATCTGCCAGAATAACGCTGGAATCTAGAACCCACCATTATCCCTTCATCGTTATTATATCCTAAAGAGGAAAAGAACTTGGTACTTTCGTTACCTCCTGACAAGTTCAAACCATAGTCTTCTATCGTCGAACTACGAAAAACGAGATCTTGCCAATTGCTGTTAGCCTCAGTACCTACGATATTTGCCCCAAATAATGAGGTGATATATTCTATATAAGTAGGACCATCGACTACAGGGATTGTTTTAATTGCTTCCTGACTTCCTCGTGAAGCATTAAAATTGATTTGTGTTTTCCCAGCTTTCCCTTTTTTCGTTGTAATCAATACAACTCCATTGGCTGCTCTCGAGCCATATATTGCCGCTGTTGCAGCATCCTTCAATACTTCAAATGAAGCAATTTCGTCAGGATTAATATCTGCAAGTACACTCAACTGAGCATTACCAACACCCGCTTGAGTAAAGTCAACATTGTCATCAATAATTGGAATACCATCAATTACATAAAGCGGTTGATTACTTGCATTAATAGAAGTACTACCTCTGACACGTACATCAATTCCACCTCCAGGAGTTCCTGAATTCTTGGTTACCTGTACACCTGCTGCTCTTCCCTGAAGTGCTGCCTGCATACTCGGGAGTGGTACGTCTTCTAACTTTACAGCATCTACCGATGAGACTGAACCTGTCATATCTTTACGACGTTGCGGTGCATAACCTACAACGATGACGTCTTCCAACCCAATAGCATCAAAAAGTAATTGAATATCGACTGTCGATTCATTGCCCACGGTATATTCCTGTGTTGTAAACCCTGTATAAGAAAATACCAGGACACTTGATCCTTCTGGCATTGTCACAGAATATTGACCGTCAACGTCAGTTATTGAACCTGTAGAGGTACCTTTTACTAATACAGTTGCCCCGATCAGGGTCTCACCAGTATCATCAGTAATAGTACCTGAAATTGTTCTTTGTGACCATGATATAACCGCAATGGATATCATGAGACACATAGTGAGGAAAATTCTTTTCATTCGATTAAGTTTAGTTAAACATTAATTTTCTAATAGATGATTAATATATGTTTGGTAACGCCTACTAATGTATGTAAGCTGCCAAATTGTGAATAATAATATATTTGCATTTAATTGCATACAGTTGATTTAAAATTCCTTTTATTAGGATTTTTGTCTTTTCATCATAGGAGGTTTTTATACATGCCAATAACATTAGAAATGCCAAAATAAAGGGCATCACTTATAAGTGCATGTCCAATTGAAACCTCGGCAAGTAAAGGAACCGATTTAGCGTAATATGCCAAATTATCCAAGTTCAAGTCATGTCCTGCATTAACTTCTATGCCAAGTTTTCCTGCTCTTTTCGCACATTCAACATGTCCAGCTATTGCCTTCTCTTTGTCTATAAAATAGTCTCTCGCAAAATCGCCTGTATATAGTTCGATACGGTGGGCCCCTACCTCTGAAGCCGCATCTACTTGAGATACATCAGGATTGATAAATAAAGAAGTTCTAATACCTCGATCTCGGAGTGAACTAATAATATTCGTTAAGAAAATTTTCTCTTTTTTTATCTCCCATCCTTTATCTGAAGTAAGAGCTCCTGGTGGATCAGGCACGAGCGTACATTGATGTGGTTGAACATTCAAAACAACTTTCATAAACTTCTCGGAAGGGTAGCCTTCAACATTTAATTCAGTTGTGATGACATCTTTTAGCAAAGCCAAATCGTTATATCTTACATGACGTTCATCGGGACGCGGATGAACCGTAATGCCGTCGGCACCATAATTTTCACAATCTCGGGCAAATTGAACCAGGTCAGGAAGGTTCGCCCCGCGAGAGTTGCGAATTAATGCCACCTTATTGATATTTACACTTAACTTCGTTCTCACAGAAAAATATACGAGTATATGATGATGTTACGATTCACTTTTGTAGCTGTAATAATAGTTAATGTAGCAACAATATTTGGTCAAAAACCAACAACTTTTGATCCCATTAGGACAAATCAGTATATAGAACCTGTTATTTGCCCGGCAAATGATTCATATTCAGATCATTATGTACCACCCTCTAAGAAGAAGCGGCCATATAAAAAAATGGAATTGGATATAAGGCCAATTTATTTGCCAGGTGTTCCTCAAGAAGTAAAGACAGCGCTTGAAGACAGAGTATTTCCAATTCTGGTAGAAGAATTTTCTTCTCCAGTACCTGTATATGTCGAAATAGATTGGGCTCAGACCGCAACTGGAACATTGGCTGGAGCTTCGCCAACTGACTTTATTGGC
>JAJCYJ010000409.1 GCA_029262975.1 Saprospiraceae bacterium | reverse complement strand
TCTTTGGAGAATATGATTTGTAATTAGTACTAAATCTGTAGTACTCAGTCCTTCGGCGGCTCTGCTCTCTTTTATAAATCCGAATGCCTTCGTGTTATCTTCTGTAAATATCGTAAATCGGCCATTTGCATCAGTGGTATCAATTGCTTCCCCAGTGAGCGAATCTAATATAACGACATTGGCGATAGGTCTATCAAGAACATCTAAAACTCTTCCAGATAAGGTGATGATCAATGTGGCATCAGAACCGCTACAATCTTCATCAATGCCATTATCCGGAATATCCATGGCATTGGGATTGATGGCGGCATTTTGATCATTGCAGTCTTCGCCTCCGTGAAATCCATCATTATCCTCGTCGACTACCTGAGCCTCACCATCACAATCTTCATCTATGTCATTATTAATAACTTCTGTCGCACTTGGATTGATATCAGGATTTGTATCGTCACAATCTTCATCAGAGTTAAATCCATCATTGTCTTCATCAATGATCAATATTATACCATCACAATTTTCATCTATGTCATTGTTCGGAATCTCGAGTTCGCCTGGTTTTATTGAACTATCAAGGTCGTTGCAGTCTTCATCAGAATTGAATCCATCATTGTCTTCATCGATGATTTGTGCTTCACCATCACAATCTTCATCGACATTGTTATTTATTATTTCTGTAGCATTGGGATTAATGTCGGGATTTGTATCGTCACAATCGAGATCAGAATTAAATCCATCACCATCAGCATCTGTAATGTTAGTGACTGGCATAAACTTAGAACCAAAGATGACTTTGTCACCTGAGCTTCCACCATTTCCGTTTGCCAGGACACTGGCGACATAGACGGTTACGCTGTCTGTTGTAAATGTATTTGGAGTGCTCCATCGTGCTGTGTAAGTGACAACATCTGAGCCATCAAAAAATTTTGCGGATGCGTGCTCTATATAGGATCTGTTGTTATGTTGGGTAATTCTAACATTATCTCCTGGAGATGAAAATTCACCGAGATTTGAAAGTATACCTTTATTACTTCCAAGACTTACTAATTGAAATCCTGCGCGTGAAGGGTTTCCGTCAGTTGCTTTTATTCTGATTCCAACATCAAATGTTTGTCCAGCCACCAGGGCAGCAGGGAATCCAAAAATTTCTATTTCTCCTTCAAATTCCTGGCTATTACCGTGACAACCTACAGCCATACAACTCAGTTCATCTGGAGCTCCTGTTCGGCCATTTGGAGGGTTATCAGAAAAGGATAACAGACAAATAATAAGAATTGTGCTAAATGATAGCAAAAAAAGTTTTCGACGATTCATTTGTACTAATTGCTTTGCGGGTCGGCATTTCCATTAGTATCTCCAAGTTTTATACCATTTATGGTTATTTCACTAGATGACGTATTAAGGTCCACACTTATTTCATTGGGATTGAAAATCCAGGACTTCCCTCCAGGAAATTCATTTTGCCTCTGTAATAACACATTGGCGGATAGGACAATGTCTGTGACGGAGATGGTTCCATTACCATTTGTGTCTGCGGCTAATAAGGCATCACCTTGTAACATCAATCTCCCGAGAATGTGATTTCGCGTGAGCAATAAATCCTGGGCAGACAACCCATTTCTGACATTATCGTTTTTTTCAAAAATAACTGTAGTACTTCTTTCTAAATTAGTCACTTGCCATCTACCCTGACCATCAGTTATAATTGGGTCAAAACTATTGTTGGTGCTAATTACGCGCACATTGGCTACACCTGCACCATTTCGATCAACCACTCTGCCATTTATAATTACAGAAGTCGTGCGCAGCGTATCGCCATCACAATTTTCATCTATATCGTTATTCGGTATTTCAGTTGCTCCGGGATTAATATTGGCATCATTATCATTACAGTCAACACTGCTATTAAAGCCGTCATCGTCCAGGTCTACTTCTGTCGTTTCAAATGTCTTAGTGGCATATCTGACCCTGTCTGGAAATAAATAGTAGGTGATATGAGGATTGTTCTTACTATCTAAAACCATATCAGAATGCCCACCAACAGTTCCTTGTTGACCACTAGTTGTAAAAACCGTTTCGATTTCCCAAATATTTGAGACCTTTCTCGCATATTTAATTACCTCGTTATCTCCATATGAAATATGCATTCCTCCATTTGAGCCTCTTTGGATCGCAAGGGCATGACTTTGTATGGGTCCCATTTTTGTCAATGTATCGATGGTTTCAATTAACCAATTAGGACCAGCCTGAGAAGCCATCTTAATAATGGAATTTTCAGTATCAATAGGTACAAGGTAACACACATACATATGATCATTTTGATCTCTGACCATGTCAGCGTAAGTACCATTTGCTTCAATAGTGGTAATCGTCCAGACATTATTTTTTTTCACAGCATACTCTAGTACTGCCTTGGCCGGATTATGATAAACTATGTGAGGTTGATCCTTACTATCCATGACAATTGAGGTAGACCCGTTATACATTACCGGACCAGAAGGAAGCGCCTCTTTAATCCAGCCCATATCAGATCGATAGGCATATTCTACGCCATCTACGAAATCGGTGCTGGCCACGTGTATTCTTCCTTCGCTATCATAATCAAGCGAATTATCCCAACCATCATGATTATCACTGACAATCTGTTCTTCGGCCCATACATTATTATTGAAATTATAATATACCTGGTTTTCTGTGATATGATCATGAAGAATTATATTGGGTAATCCACCACGATTCAGCCCAATTGCAGGAGGACCTTCATAAAAACCACCTTCATCAAATCGACTTGTCGTTATGCTATCCTGGTCAATAAGTGCATATTCGATGTAACCATTACTGAAACTTTCTCCCAAATAGCTGAAGTGCAGTCTATCTAAAAAATCTATTGTAAGGGAGGGTTTTGCTCCTCTCCCGATTTCCTGAATAGTCCAATCCTGAGACGATAATAACTGAGGTAATGTCAATATTGTGAAGAATGCAAAAAGGAATCTGGTTGTGAATATCATAATTTACCCAAGATATCTTTAAGAACAGGGCACTAGACTAAGGGTTTACTCTTAATCTTCTACTGACCCTTATATTGAAAGATACAACTAAGTATGGAAAATGGTTGCTAGGGCTGTAAGAGTAGCGTCAGTAGCTTCCTGGTCTCCGATTGTGATTCGAATGCATCCGGGCGCACCAAAGTTACCTGCCGGACGGACCATTATTCCATTTTTGAGCATTTGTTCTGTTAGCTTATCTTCATCCAAATGGGTCTTGATCAGGACAAAATTAGCCTCTGAAGGCCAGTGTTGTAGACCTATTTTTTTCAATCCTGAAATGAGACATTTACGTTGTTCTATAATATTGGTAACTGTGTGTAGGATGAATTCCTTATCCTTCAGTGCGGCTATGGCTGCGTTCATACTTAATTGATTAAGTAGGAACGGACGTAATAGCTTTCTGAGGTATCCGATTATCTCTGGAGTACTATAACCATATCCGATTCTGAGACCTGCAAGTCCATGGGCTTTCGAAAAACTATTTATTGCTATTATTGGAAATCCCTCTTTGACAAAAGGTAATGCTGTAGTATATTCTTGAGATTCAGTAAAGTGATAATAGACCTCGTCGTAAATCACCACGATATGGTCCGGAATATTTTCAAGAAGATCTCTCAGTCTTGATTTTTTAATTATGGTGCCAGTAGGATTATTAGGAGAAGTGAGAAATATTATACGCGTATTCGAATTTATTGATTCTAATATACCTGACACATCTAACTCAAAACCTGGTCCTGCCAATGGAACGTCCGTAACAATGGCGCCAGTCCATTTACTGAACATATCATATGGACTAAAGCATGGATTACTAATAATACAATGTAATCCAGGCTCGAGGAACGCTCTTAGAATCAGATCTATCAAAGCGCTTCCACTATTAGTAGCAATAAAATTGTTTACTTCAAGCTCGTTATTATAAAAGCTGGTTAGCTCTTCGTACAATGCCTGTGGTGTTCCACTCGGATAAATATTTAGATGGTCCACACCCTGGCGTATTGCTTCGAGGGCTAAATGCGAAGTGCCAAAGTAGTTCTCATTGGAAGACAGTTTAAATAATTTCCTGCCCGAATGATTTATTTCATCTGTGCTTTTACCCCCTTTATATCCGCCGGATAATAAAATGGACTTTTTAAAGATATTACTATTGGGCATTAGAATGACGACTACAACGTACCTCGGATTTCTTGTTCTCTTTCAATCGCTTCAAATAAAGCTTTAAAGTTACCTTTTCCAAATGATCGGGCGCCCTTTCGCTGAATTATCTCAAAAAACATAGTGGGCCGCGGATTCACAGTTTTTGTGAATATTTGTAACAGATAACCATCATCATCACGATCCACAAGAACACCTAAATCTTTCAGTGATGCTATATCTTCATCTATTTGTCCGACACGCCCCTCCAGCTCATCGTAATATGTAGAAGGAATGTTTAAGAATTCAACACCACGGGATTTTAGATTGGTAACTGTAGATATAATATCGTTGGTCGCAAGAGCGATGTGCTGAACACCTGCTCCTTCATAAAATTCAAGATATTCCTCGACTTGAGATTTTTTTATACCATCAGCAGGTTCGTTGATAGGAAACTTGATCTTTCCATCTCCGTTACTCATTACCTTACTCATAAGAGCCGTATATTCTGTTGATATATCATTGTCATCAAAGGAGAGTATCTGAGCAAAACCCATCACGTTTTTATAGAAATCAACACATTTGTCCATTTCACCAAGTTGAACATTTCCAACCATATGGTCTACGTAGTTAAGACCGGTAGTAGGGGGATTGTAGTGACTTTCCCAGGCTTTATAACCTGGTAAAAAAAGACCTTGATAATCTTTCCTTTCTACAAATATATGGACCACTTCACCATAAGTATGTATTCCTGAGCGAATAACCAACCCATCCTTGTCTTCTTCTACTTGGGGTGGGAAATAGGAAGTTGCGCCACGAGCCATGGCAGTGTCATATGCATATGTTGCATCGTCTACCAACAGCGCGATAACCTTAACTCCATCTCCATGCGCGTCTATATGCTTGCCTATTAAGGTGCCACTCCTGAGTGGAGAAGAAAGGACAATTCTAATCTTGTTTTGCGCTAGGACATAAGATTCCTTATCTCTTAAACCCGTCTCCAGTCCTGCATAGGCGAATGACTGAAAACCAAATGCTGTCTTAAAATAATGAGCTGCTTGTTTTGCATTACTGACATAAAGTTCAACATAATCAGTGCCTTTGAGAGGCATAAAGTCTTGAGCTTGCTTGAATATTTTGGGAGTTGATGTGGTCGTCGTACTCATAACATTGCATTTATAATAGTTGCTAATGCAAATGTATACTATTTCAAACGATACAACCGGGAAATGCACCTTTAAAAGGGTATAAATTAAAAATGAGTTCTTGAAGGAGCTGGAAGAATATATTGGCTCAAATTTTCGATCCGGGCAAAAAAAGGCCCTCTCGAAAGAAGACCTGTAAAACCCCAAAAAACCAATTGAAAACAATCACTTATAAGACGCCCCGAAATACGAACGACACAAAAACTACATGGTCTTTCTTTGATCTACTTCACATTTATATATTTGACCTATATAAATCGTTAAGTGTTAAATTTTTATCAATAAAAATAAATTCCGGCTTTTATTAAAAAAATTTAGAATTCGGTAACCAAAGTCTTTTTCTCATAAGTATTTCAGATCATTGTATTTCATCTATGAAGCATATTACTTTAGTTTTTTTGAGCCTCGTGATAGCGGTTACACTCAAGAGTCAGTCGGATCATATTTTATGGGCTGGCATAAAACTTCAAAAACCGATCAATGAAAAATGGGGTGTTGCAGTTTTACCTTTTGTCAGGTTGAATGAGGATCTTGGATCTTACCAGAATACTTCAATTGACTATTCAATACGATACAATTTAACTAAAGAATGGCATTTCCAATTATTGGGAAGAACATGGTTTAATCCTGAGGATCCAGGGCGTCAGTTCA
>JAJCYJ010000408.1 GCA_029262975.1 Saprospiraceae bacterium | reverse complement strand
GTAGTCGGTTTCGTAGAAGCCTCCGCCCTTGAAGATGACTCCGGCGCCGGTTCCGATGAGGCGTTCGAGTTTGAGTTTGCCGCAATCGGGGCATTTCTTTTTGACGCCGTCGGACATCGACTGGAACAGCTCGAATTCGTGGTCGCAGGCGTTGCAGCGGTAGTCGTAGGTGGGCATGCGGATCAGGCTTCCTGGTCTACCGGGGCCTCGGGCGCGATCATGACCGTCGCTGGGCGCACGACGCGGTCGCCGATGGCGTAACCGTGTTGCATGACGACCGCGATGTGTCCGGGCTCGACGCCCTCGATGGGCGTCATGCCTGTGGCCTGGTGGCGGGTCGGATCGTATTCATCGCCGATTTGTGGTTCGACCGTTGTGACGCCCTGGTCGCCGATCGCTTTGAGGAGTTCGCTTTTGATCAGTCGCACGCCATCGAGGACGGCGTTTGCGGTTGTCTTCTCGGGGTCTAAGCCCAGCGCTAAATCGAAATGATCGAGGATGGTGATGACGCCACCAAGGACACTGGCGGCGCCGTCTTCTCTGGCGAGGCGCTCATCGACCAGGGACCGCTTCTTGTAGTTCTGGAAGTCGGCGAGCGTGCGGAGGGCCTTGTTGTTGGCTTCATCGACGGCGAGTTCGAGAGCTTCGATCCGGGCTTCGATCGAGACGACCTCGTCGATGTCGGCGCCGACGGCGATCTCTTCGTGGCCCGCGGCCTCCATCGCGGCTTCAGCATCCATCGGTCGTTCCTGTTTGTTCTTTTTGCGTGGCATCTGTGTTTCCGTCAGCTGTTAGCTGCCGATGGCGTCTTTCATTTTCTTCCAGAAGCCGTGGCTTTCGGGGGTCACGGTTTTGTCTTCTGAATCGGCGAACTCTCGGAGGAGCGCCTTCTGCTTTTCTGTCATTTTCTTGGGGATCTCGACCTTGGCGAGGACGATGATGTCGCCCCGGCGCTGGGAGCGGAGGCTGGGGAGGCCTTCGCCACTGATTTTGAAGGTCGCGCCGAACTGGGTGCCGTGCGGGACTTTGAGCGAAGCCTTGCCGTCGAGGGTGGGGACTTCGAGTTCGGCGCCCAGCGCGGCCTGCGTGAAGCTGATGGGCATCTCCATGAGTAGGTGGTCGCCCTCGCGCGTGTAGATGTCGTGTTCTTCGACGACAACGACGACGTGGAGATCGCCGTTGACCCCATCACCGGAGGGGGATTGCTCGGGGGGTGGTGGTTCGCCCTCGCCCTTGATGCGGACGGCCTGGCCGTGGTGGACACCGGGCGGGATCTTGACGGAGATCGTCCGTTTCTTTGGCTTGCGGCCTTTGCCCCGGCAGTCGGTGCAGGGGTCTTCGATCATCGTGCCTCTGCCTCGGCAGTGCGGGCAGGCGGTGGCGATGCGGAACATGCCGCCTAAGCCTTGTTGCATGACCTGGCCCTGTCCGCCACAGGTGGCGCACTTGGTTGGTTCGGTGCCTTCTTTGGCGCCGGTGCCCGTGCAGGTTTCGCAGACGTCGAGACGGGTGAACTCGACTTCGCGATCGCAGCCATCGAGGACGTCGTTGAGCGTGATGGCGACTTCGGTTTCGAGGTCGTAGCCACGGGGGACTGCGCGGCGTTGCCCTCGGGGGCGCTGGCCACCGAAGCCTCCGCCGCCACCTCCCCCACCACCGAAGATGTCGGTGAACATCGAGAAGATGTCCTCGACGTTCATGCGGTTGAAGTCGTGACCCGCGGGGCCCCCACCGCCGCCTCGCACACCGGCGTGACCGAACTGGTCGTAGCGGGAGCGCATCTGGTCGTCGGAGAGGACTTCGTAGGCCTCGGCGGCTTCTTTGAATTTGGTTTCGGCTTCGGGGTCACCCGGGTTGCGGTCCGGGTGGTGCTTCATGGCCAGGCGGCGGTAGGCGCGCTTGACGTCGTCCGCGTCGGCGGATTTTTCGACGCCGAGGATTTCGTAGTAGTCGCGCGTTGCTGGCATGTGCGTTCTTGCTCCGTCGGTGAATCGAGCCCGGGGCGTTTCCGCCGCGGGCTCGTTGGTATTTATCGGTTGATCGCGGTCATCGGGATGATCACGCGATGGCGCCGGTCTCGGCCTTGGCGTCGTCCTTGAGGTCGGCGACGAGCACGTCGGTGGTGAGCATCAGGCCGGCGACGGAGGCGGCGTTGCGCAGGGCGGTCTTGGCGACGAGGGCGGGGTCGATGATGCCAGCCTTGAGCAGGTCCTCGTACTCGCCGGTCGCCGCGTTGAAGCCATAGCCGGCCTCGCCCTCCTTGATCGTCTCGACGACGAGGACGCCGTCGTAGCCCCCGTTGTCTGCGATCTGGTATGCCGTGGCGTCCATGGCGGCCGCGACGATGTCATAGCCGAGCTTCTCGTCGCCCTTGGCGCGGCGCTTGGCATCGAGCACCGCCTCCTGGGCCCGCAGCAGCGCCACGCCCCCGCCGGGGACGTAGCCGTCCTGGGCCGCGGCCCGCGTGGCGTGCAGGGCATCGTCGACGAGGTCCTTCTTCTCCTTCATGGCGATCTCGGTGGCCCCACCGACCTTGATGATCGCAACGCCAACTGTGAGCTTGGCGTGACGCTCCATGAGCTTCTCGCGGTCGTAGTCGCTGGTGGACTTCTCGTGCTGGGCCATGATCTGGTCGGCCCGGGCCTGGATGTCCTTCTTCTTGCCCGCGCCGCGGATGATCGTCGTGTTGTCCTTGGTGATGACGACTTTCTTGGCGCTGCCCAGTTCGGCCAGGTCGACGGACTCGAGGCTCCGGCCCAGGTCCTCGCTCAGGAAGGTGCCACCAGTGAGGATGGCGATGTCGCCGAGCATGGCCTTGCGGCGGTCGCCAAAGCCCGGTGCCTTGACCGCTGCGATCTTCAGCACGCCCCGCAGGCGATTGACGACCAGGGCTGCCAGTGCCTCGTTCTCGACCTCCTCCGCGATAATCAGCAGGGGCTTGCCCGCCGAGGCGACCTTGTTGAGCAGGGGGAGCAGGTCGGGCAGGTTGGAGATTTTCTTCTCGTGGATGAGGATCATCGCGTCCTCAAGCACGCACTCAGCGGTCTTGGGATCGGTCATGAAGTAGGGCGACAGATACCCCTTGTCGAACTGCATGCCCTCGACATAATCCAGCTCGGTCTCGGCGGTCTTGCCCTCCTCGATCTCGACGACGCCCTCGGGCCCGACCTTGGCGATGGCCTCGGCGATCAGCTCGCCGATTTCGGCGTCCTGGTTGGCGCTGACGGTGGCGACTTTTTTGTAGTCGCCCTTGCCCTTGCAGGGAATGGCCATGGCGTCGATGGCCTCGCCGGCAACCTCGGCGGCCTTGTTGATGCCGCGGTGGAGCTCGTTGGGATTGGCGCCCGCTGTGACATGCCGCAGGCCCTCGGTGAGGATCGCCTGGGCCAGGACGGTGGCGCTGGTCGTGCCGTCGCCGGCCTTGTCAGCGGTCTTCTTGGCGACCTGCTGGAGCATCTTGGCGCCCATCGAGGCGAACGGCTCGGCCAGCTCGACCTCCTTGGCGACGCTGACGCCGTCCTTGGTCACGCTCGGCCCGCCATAGGACTTCTCGATCACGACATGGCGCCCGCTGGGGCCCATGGTGCACTTGACCGCGTCGGCGAGCTTTTCGACGCCCTTGCGCATCTCGACCTTGGCCTCGCTGTCGAACATCATCTGTTTGGTTGCCATCGCTTGTTTCCTCGCGTTGAAGTGTGCTGTGTGGCCATCGTTCGATGGCGTGTGTCGCCCTACCAGTCTTGTGTGCTCTCGTATCCAAGCCGCACGAGCGCCTCGCCGGCTTCCTCCTTGAACCATCGTTTCGCGTCGTCGGTGAAATATCGTTTCCAGTCTCCGACCTCGCCTTTTCTGCGAAAGTCAGCGGGATTGTCCTGCGTAAAACCCGGCACCGTGCCCGAGGCGCGATCGATCGGCTCGGCCCGCGACGGGTCCAGGTCGAGGTATCGGTACAGCCGCGTCCGCTGGGCC
>JAJCYJ010000407.1 GCA_029262975.1 Saprospiraceae bacterium | reverse complement strand
GATTCAGCCAAATTACCTTGCGGGAGGCTCTGTGAATTTTTTTCATAGCCTTTTTTAAAAGGTTAGATTCTCCCGTATCCCAACCATCACTTAAGATCAAAACTACAGTTTTCTTATCGAGCATCTTATCAGCAAAAGATGCACAAAATGACTCGAGACAGCTCCCTATTTTTGTTCCTCCTGACCATTCAGGAATACGATCAGAAATAATTTCAAGCGCCTGATCGAAAGGATAGTTATCCATAATTTCTGAAATGCGATGCAATGAAGTACTAAATACAAATGTCTCTACACGATCATAACCATTCTGAAAAGCATAGATCATTTGCACAAAAAAACGACTATACAAATCCATCGATCTGCTTACATCACAGAGCAGGACTAGTTTTAATTTTTTTTCTTTTCGCTCACTAAAGATTACATTGTTTATTTCTGTGCCACTTCTAAGATTCTGTCGTAGTGTCATGCCCAAATTAAGATGCTTCCTGCTTTTCGAGAGTTTATGCAAACGTCCCTTTTTTCTGAGTATTCGGGTCGTCATCTTTTGTAAAATGCGCATGATAAAATCAAGTTCATCCTGACTCATTAATGAAAAATCCTTCTTGGTCAATACTTCTATATTGCTAAATGAGGAGACCTCGACTTCATCATCATTAGGTTTGTTGTAAAGCCAATTTTTCAATGCTTCAATAGACGGTTTCTTAGTACTTCTTCTTTGATTATCTTCAGTCGGCTGATTTTTAATTTTACTATCTACAGCCTTACTCAATTGAAATTGAAACTCTTTGTAAAAGTCTGAAAACCCTTCGTATTGAAATTGGTTTTTACACAGTACGGCCCGCAATGTAGCAACAAACATGTCTTCTGAGAATGGTGGCAGATGAGTCAATGCATCCATGGCATCGTGTTCTTCAGAATTTGTAATCAGGAATCCTTTCTTTCTTAGAAATCTTGATAGGGTGACAATATGAGCCGAAAGCGATGTCTGACGTTTGATCAAATCACCCATTAGACTAGCTTCGATGTGACACCTGTTTTTTCAAGAAGTTCAGACAGTGAATCAGTAACGTGTCTTATATCCTGCCAATCTTTGAGCACAACGCCCAATGTATCCTCTACAACTGTTGCATCGAGGTAATCAAAATGCAATTCCGCTAAAGACCTTGCCCAGTCAATAGATTCTGCAATACCAGGTGTCTTTTCCAGTTCCATGGATCTGAGTGCATTCATAAATGAACAAATCTGCACGCTCAATTGAGCGTCAGCATTCGGCACCTTGGACCTGAGAATAGTCAATTCTTTATCAAATGTGGGATAATCTATCCACAGATAAAGACACCTTCTTCGCAATGCTTCCGATAACTCTCTGGTCCTATTGCCAGTCAAAATTACATGAGGTATCGATTTCGCCGAAATGGTGCCAATCTCTGGAATAGAAATCTGCCAGTCACTCAATAACTCCAACAGGAAGCTTTCGAATTCTTCGTCTGCCCTATCTATTTCATCGATAAGCAAAACCGGGCTTTCTTCTTGTTTAATAGCTTGAAGCAATGGTCTTTCCATTAAAAATTCTTCGGCAAAGATGGCTTTGTCAAGATGCTCCCTTGTGTAGCTTTCACGCTCCATCATTTTCAAATGCAGCAACTGCCGTTGGTAATGCCACTCATATATCGCGTGGTGAACATCCAGACCCTCATAGCATTGCAACCTTATAAGATTTGTCTTAAGGGCTTTCGACATAACTTTGGCTACCTCAGTTTTGCCTACACCTGCCGGGCCTTCAATAAGCAGGGGTTTTTGAAGCTTAATGGAAAGAAAAATGGAAATGGCAATTGATCTGTCGGCTATATAAGATTGAGCCGCTAACATTTGTTCTATCTTTTCAATGGTCATAGAAGTCAATATACAATTACTTTAGTCGATGATTCATAAGTTAATCAAGCATTGTCATATGCTTCTTTCAGCCAACTAATAAGGTGATCATCTACCTCATTTGCAGCTGAGAGCTTTACCCGGTGGGAGACCATCGTGTTCCAGGATCCACTTAATTCCAGGTTTTCGGTAGGTTGTTTCCCTTTCACATTAATACCTACATCGACCCGGGTTTTTGTACTTGGTTGAATAAGTCCAAATTGTTTTTTTCTACGAAGTGATACATAGGCTCTTTTGGGGGAAATTTCTACATCCGGACCAAATTGCTTGACTTGACTAATAATGGCATCATAAATCGGCCTCAAATGCTCCTTCCCTTTTTGATATTGATCTGCGACAAGGTCTGTCTCGGAGCTCGCACTTCCTGCGTCTGATTTAAGAAATTTGTGTGCTATAAGATTTGCAAACCCATGGGTCATCTGATGTTCGGACTTTAGTAATTTTACGATTTGTCCATGTTTCGTAAGCCCTGATGCAGCAGCAATTTTTTTCCAATGGGCTAAAGTATTTCCCGTCTTTGCTTCGATGTTATTTATCATCGTATTGCCCGTTTCTTCCGGTGTCATTTTAAATATATTGATTTTTGAAAGGCTTAAAAATAAAATTTCCTGAGTTAAATGGCAGGATGCTCACGATAATAAATTCTGAGGAATGGAAATAGCAGAAATCACATACATGCTAACTTGCTGATTAAATAGACGATGTACTTTTTAGGGCTCCGTTGCATCTTTAAATAGTCTTACTACCATTTTTAAGCCAAGCCCCCAGTGCCCTAAACAATGAGAAAAAAAGAGATAGCGTGTGTGTTTTCGTTCTGACCAGTTAATTTCCAAGTCGTAACTCCAAGTCATGGGAAAAGCCTGTGGAACTGGTTAGGTATCCATTTCCAAATCAAATAAATAAAAAAGACATAGCTTTCAAAGGCAAACCATTGCTATAGTTTACTAATTTAGCCGCTGACTAACTATGCGACTACATGGTCTTTCTTGACTTTGAACAACCTTTGGAAAGTCTTTTTGAGCAACTCGAAACGATTAAATCCCTCGATAAAGAAGGTGATATTGATGTAAGTGATAAAGTCAAAGAATTAGAGAATAAAATTCGGCGTAAGCGAAAGGAAATCTATACAGATCTTTCTCGGTGGCAGAAAGTACAGGTTTCGAGGCATCCTGCAAGACCATATACCTTGTTTTATATCGAAACGATGTTCAAGAAGTTTACGGAACTGCATGGTGATCGGAAATTTGGAGACGACAAGGCTATTGTGGGCGGGCTTGCCAATTTAGATGGTCAGACAGTAGTTGTGATAGGTCATCAAAAAGGTGTTAATACGAAAATGCGACAATATCGCAATTTCGGTATGGCGAATCCTGAAGGCTATCGCAAAGCATTGAGATTGATGAAGATTGCCGAAAAATTTGGTTTTCCTGTAATCTCCTTAATTGATACGCCTGGAGCATTTCCGGGTATCGAGGCTGAAGAAAGAGGTCAGGCAGAAGCTATTGCCGTGAATCTCTTTGAAATGGCGCAGCTCAAAGTTCCGATTTTGTGCTATGTAATAGGTGAAGGAGCTTCTGGTGGTGCACTTGGCATTGGTCTTGGTGACAAAGTATTTATGTTAGAATATACCTGGTATTCAGTTATTTCTCCTGAATCATGTTCTTCCATTTTATGGAGATCATGGGATCATAAAGAAAAAGCTGCAGAAGCATTAAAACCAACATCTGACGACATGATGGGTTTTGGCCTTATAGATGGTATTATCAAAGAACCTATCGGAGGTGCACATACAGATCCTGATAAAATGTCAAAGGCACTTAAAAAACATATTAAGGGTCAACTTGACGAATTACTACCCATTGAAGCTGAAAAACTAGTAAGCACCCGTATAAGCAAGTATGAAAAAATGGGCAATTTTGCTTCCAAGAAGTAGACAGCACACATGCGGGCGTTATTCAAAGAGAAACTATTCAAGAAACATTACGACAAGCTGATTGTCTCGAGAAAAGAGAAATCTCGAAAACCATCGATCAACAGTATACTTTCTATTACTATTCTTGTTGCGGCTAAAAATACGACAGCAGAAGATATAAGAAAGTCCATGTTTTACTTTCAGAGAATGGGTATGATCTGCTATGTTTATGTCATAAAGGAAAAAGGCGAAGTTGTGGAAAAAATTAAAGACGTAAATACCATCAGCCAGGAAGATTGTCTTTGGTATGGTGTGCCTAGTCAGGAAATCCTAATTGACTGGCTTTCCAATAAAACAGATCTGTTAATTCTTTCGAATCCGGGGAACATGTTGTTAATGAAGTACCTTTGTGCTGCTTCTAATAGCAAATTAAAGACATCTGTCACCTATCAAGGAAAGGACTTGAAAGATCAGAATATTGACTTTTGTGTAGATGTTCCACAGGCTGAGCTTTTGCCGCTCATAGATCAATGTCAATTAATCTATACAAATCTGATGAAGATAGGGATGAAACCCCCGGTTATTGGTTAAATAAGGGATCATGATGCATACTAAATATATAGGTACGGGAGTCGCACTGATTACAC
>JAJCYJ010000406.1 GCA_029262975.1 Saprospiraceae bacterium | reverse complement strand
CATTAACTACAGCGTCGTATGCATTTTTCGGTTCAGTTATATCTCTGCATATACCTACTAAACCAACGATGTCACCTTTTTCATCCAGTATGGGGTATTTGGAACTGAGAATCCAATGTCTTTTACCTTCTTCGTCAATTAATATTTCTTCTCGTTCAAGAATATTTTTTCCTGACTGGATAACAGTCATATCATCTTCATATAATCGATTAGCTACCTCTTCAGGATAAAAATCGAAGTCAGTTTTACCAAGAATTTCATCTTCTGAAGAGCATCGATATCTCTTTAGATCAGCCAAGTTTGAAAATGTCTTACATGTTTTGACATCCTTTATATAAATAGCATAAGGAAGAGAATTGATTATAGAACGAAGAAAATTCTCACCGTTTTTTGGAGGAAGGTTTGATGACAGAATCTCAGATTGACGCAAAGAGATTAATTCCTTCTTTCGCTTTTTCAAGCTGTTCAGTTCTTTTATCATTTCTGAACGAGTTCTTGAGATCTTAGGAATCGTATTTATAATGATCATATTTTCTTGCATCCGTTCTATTCTAAATTTTGGCACATAATTAAATCTGTAATCTGAAAAAGTGTCTAAGTCAAGTAAGCGACAGGCAAAGTGAAGAAAAATGTGCTTCCTATATTCGGTGTTGAGTCAATCCATATCTCACCTCCATGCCTCCCCACAATTTTTTTACATAGGGACAGCCCAATCCCAGTACCTTTATATTCTGAACGACAATGAAGCCGTTGGAAAATGACAAATATTCTATCAATATGCTTGGCCTCAATACCGATGCCATTGTCTGTTATAGCAACTTCAATCATGGCGCTTTTCTTAGTAGCCTGGATATTTACAATAGGCGATCTGCCTGGCTGGTTAAATTTAATAGCGTTGTTCACAAGGTTGAAAAAAAGTTGCTTGAGTAAAGTTGGATCTCCATTTACGACAGGTAAATCAGAGAAGGTAATTTTGGCCTTATTTTCAACTATAAGAACTTCTAGGTCATGAATCACAGTCTCCATCAAGTCCTGAATACATACCGGTTCGAATTCATTACTTCTAGCTTCCACCTTAGACATGAGCAACAAATCGTCAATGAAGGATTTCATACGTGATGTGGCGTCTACTGCCCTCTTGATATATTTACGACCCTTTTTATCTAAATGGTCAGCGTAACGTTTTTCTAAAAGCTCCATATAACTCTTTATCACACGAAGTGGCTCCTGTAAATCATGAGACGCGACATAAGTAAATTGTTCCAACTCTTTACGAGCTTTTTGTAATTTAATTTTTGAAGTTTTATGATCAGAATAGTTTAGTCCAGTGCCCACCAATCCAATAATTTCCTCATATTGATTCTTTAAAGGGAATTTGGAAGTTAGCAACCAGGATTCTTTACCATTTTCGTCGATAAAATATTCCTCCCGATTGATGATTGCAATTCCTTTTTGCAGAACAGTCATATCATCTTCAAAATATTTACGCGCTATTTCATAAGGATAAAAATCGTAATCAGTTCTTCCTAATAATTCATCTTCACTGGAAGTTTTACATCTCTTTATATCAGTTAGATTAGATAATGTCTTTCGCGCTTGGGCATCCTTAGCGTAAATACCATCAGGTAATCCGTCGATAATAGTGCGCAGGAGTTTATGATCAATATTCGCATTACCATTGAGAGCAATGCTTTTTCCATTTTCCAACTCAGAAACTTGTCCTCGCAAAGTCACAAGTTCTTCTATGAGTTCAATACTTGTCTTGGTGCTATAATCCATTTTTGTTCAGTTTGCGCATGTTCTTTAAATAATGTTGTATAACTACACGATGTATAATTTAAATTCAAGTTCGGTCCTTTACTGATATCTGCCATGTCGCTATATTTTCTTTAGACAGATAATAGTCCACGATGCGGCGTCTTTGCTCGAGTAAAGTGAAATAATTAATTTCTGACTTATTACTCCTTAGGCAAGGAAGCAAATAGATGGAAATTTTAGTTTTAAAATAGTTTATACCATACAATCATTTTTGTTGTATCTAAATCACACGTTGATTATAATTCGAAATCATTGAGTTCAGAATTAATATTTTCAACTATTTAGCTCTTCTGAAATCTGTTCACTCCAAAATGCTCTAATCAATCCGCAAAATTTTGATCATCTAATACATTACATTTTTATTTAATACATAAATCATTGTGATACAGTAAGTCAAATATAAGACATTTTTATAATATGTATAGAAAATTTAGTACAAAAACTTAAATAATATTTCATAGTGATACATATTTTCTACAAAACAGCCTTCCTTGGCACACAATTTGATCCTTAATGATCATGGTCAATCATACATCGAACAATTTGTTAACCCAAGAGCAAATATTAATTTCGTTCAATTATTTGAATACGATCTCAGAGGGTGATAAAAATTTCGAACGACAAATTATCGAACATTACCTCGCGCATACGCCTCCTTGTTTTAAAAGACTTGAAGCAGCTGTGAGCGTATCAAATTATAAAATAATAGAATTTATGAGCCACAAACTCCGCCCTTCATTTCATTTAATGGGAATTAAAGAAAACGGAATTCTTGAGGTTTTAGAGAAGGCTGCAATAAATCATGAGGAGTCGTGGAAGATTAAAAGACATTTCATAAAATTAAAAAGCATATATGAGCACTCACTAGTGGCAATAGAAAAAGCACTTGTTGACTTGTGTTAACATCAAAAATATTGCAGACATATCAATTGTGTATCCACTTAAATATCAAAGAATAATTATAATAGAAAGTAAATTATGACTAAAACGAAAGCGTGTTTCACAAAAAAAAAGTAAAAAAGTAAAGCATTTATTATAAAGACATTTTAATAATAAAAAGCCAACAACTCGATAGAGCGATTACGCTATAATAACTTAATAAACCTAACCACAACTTCTTTGAATTATATTATTCAGTACCCAATTCTAAGAATAATTATGGCACAGCTTCTGATCATCGAAGATAACGAACTCCTTCTCAAGACAATTGAGTTTAGACTTAAAAAGGAAGGACATTCCATCAAAACCGCAAATGATGGTCGAAAGGGCATGGAAGCCCTTGAGAACTACATTCCAG
>JAJCYJ010000405.1 GCA_029262975.1 Saprospiraceae bacterium | reverse complement strand
ACATGACAAAAAAACCAATAATCCCAATATCCAATGAATCGCTTTCATAGCTGAGTTTGTTTAATTACTCAGTAAAGAAAAGGATTGTCCGCGATATTTATCATTATTAATCATAACTCTCAAAGATTTATACGTCTTAATGGGGTCGTCGATCGTCTTTGAGTTAATAATAAATGCCGGGGCCATTCCGGCAGGATCAACAATGAGGTTATGAATCACTTTTAATTTTCCATTTCCAATGTCCTCAAATTTCCAACCACCTTCACAAAATTTGATCTGGATCAGTTTTGGATCAGTTTTATACTCATCTGTTAAACACTTAACCTTGACATACAATGATTTTTCATGAGAAACATATGATATATGATTATCGAAAATTGCATCTCGATCCCGAGCAGGAAATGGAATATCAAATTTGATATAGGTTATATGATGGTCAGGCAGGTCCTTCAGGACTTTGACGTCCTCAGTGCCAGGAAAAAGGTCAGTATAGACATCAAAATCTTTGAAAATAGCCATCACCTGGCTTAAGGTCGCTTCAATCTCCATTTCAACACGGTACTCATTAAATTTAATGCCTTCCCTCTTACGGGTATAAGCCATTATTCCGTCATCTTCCCGTCGAAATTCCCATTCCGTCTGTGCTGCCGATTCATAAATAAATGCAAAACATAAAAATACCAGGTAAAAGATTTTCATTGAATTTGTTTCCATAGATGTACTAATTCACTCATTATCATTGCAGTCGCCCCCCACAACACTTCACCATAAAGGTCATAATAAGGGACATTATTTAATTTGAATCCTCGAACATTCAAATCTGTCGTCTTAATGATCGAATGATTTGAAAAATCAGAAAGAGGGATTGTTATTACTCTTTCAACTTCGTCCTCCTGAATATTATATGATTCCGGTTGACGTAAATATCCTACGTATGGATATACAAGATTGTTGCTGGCGTAAACATATAGTTTTGTTAAGTCTCCAATTATATTTATTTTTTCTTCAGAGATACCAATCTCTTCCTGAGTTTCACGCAATGCACATGCTTCGAATGATTTGTCGCCTTTTTCAAGGCCTCCTCCAGGAAAACTAATTTGTCCTGAATGCTTGTCTTTGGGGTGAGATGGCCGTTTTATGAAGGTTACATGCCATTCCCCATTAAGGGGTATTAGGAGTGCAAGAACTGCTGCCAGCCGTGCATGTCCGGGTATATCATAATAAAGCGCTGCTTCACCCTTTATGGGACTCATTTCGAACTGGACGTCTTTGCCAGGAAGACCATCCTGCATTAATAAATCAAGACGCTCTATTTGATCGAATAGAATGATAATCTTATGGCTTCTTGTTAGAAAGAATCAAGTATTTCTCTATAGCCATTGTCATTGACGGGGTTTTTGTGGTCGGCTGAATATTAATAGATAATCCTCTTTCTTCAACAGCTTTCTTAGTCGTGCTCCCAAAAACAGCAAACCTTGTTTCTTTCTGTTGAAATTCAGGAAAATTTTCATAAAGAGACTCAATACCTAAGGGACTGAAAAAGACCAAAACATCGTAAGTAACATCACTTAAATCAGACAGATCACTACTCACTGTCTTATACATCATGATGTCCTTAAAGTTAAATTCATTGCTCGTGAGATATTGGACTACTTCAACTGAACCTAAATTAGAGCAAGGAAGTAGAAAACGTTCTTTTTCCTTGTGCTTGTTCAGAGCAGTTTCTAAATCTTCAATTTTGCGAACTCCAACAAAGACTTTACGCTTTCGATAGACAATAAATTTTTGAAGATAATCTGCAATGGCTTTTGTCAAACAAAAATATTTAGTGCTTTGAGACATTTTACATCTGATCATCTCACAGATGCTGAAAAAATGATCTATAGCATTTTTGCTTGTAAATATAATCGCAGAGAACTCATCCGGTCTAATTCTATTCCGGCGAAACTCTTTTTCCGTGACAGGTTCCACATGAATAAACGGCCGCCAATCAATCTTTAAATCCCACTTTTTCGCTAATTCGAAATAGGGAGACCTACTCGGCTCTGGTTGCGAGATAAGAATTGTCTTGACGGGTTTATAGTTTTCTTGCGCCTGCGCCTTACTTTCTGAAGACATACATCCAATTTACCGAGTCTACAGTGCCCCAATCATCATCTTATAACCGACCAAGAAGGGTGCAATTTCGATCGCGCAAAGATATATAAAAAAATAAAAAGGATTGAAGTCTCTCATCCCAATACAAGACATCAAGCCTTTCGCTTGTCTCAAAGAATAAATTAATAGAAAAATAACACCGCCACACATTAGGAAAGCCTGGTAAGAAACACCTGGTAAAAATTCAATTGCCATAATAAAAGGCAGAAGGAAGATCCCAAGCACCATATTATGTATGCCAATAGAAAAATTATGCAACCCAACTTCTGATCCTACTGGATAAATGGCTACTAATGCCCATAGCGTGACATGTCTTACCGAATAACATAAAATTATAGTTCCTCCGATCAAAAAAAGATTTTGAGTCAAAGAACTGTTAAGCTTTAAGGTCAACAACCAAGTGGCAAATGCTGCATTCAAAATAAAAAAAACATATAAAAGAATGCCCTGTCCATTTGACCACGCCTTCGTTTCTCTATACAGGGTTCTTAAATAATTGGAATTCAGGCTTGATTTCATCAAATCCCTGAACCTCATTTTATCCATACTTATCGTCAATGTTAAAATTATCAGCATAACAATGGAATAAATAAGAACTATTACATTGGTGTCTTTTGAACTGCTCTGAATATCTTTTGTCCTGTTCAATATTGATATTACTCCTCCGGTTGGTTTAAGGTCTGGTTGTAATTGTTGTGATCTGATATCGAAAGGATTATGCGAAGCAGGAACTGTCTTATTGACAATGGCAGGGGTATTACTCAGGATCTTAGGTGTTGTATCTGAGTCGAGTACATTGGCTTGCCTTATTAACGTAGAATCGATCCCTACATCAATTATTGGGGTTTTATTAGTTGACCGGCCAGGAATATTGAACGGATTGGTGATTTGTCCTTCTAGTTGAAGGCTTATAAGTACGATCGAAATTGAAATGAATAACTTCACCCTTCAAAATTACATTATCTTAGGAAGATGACACCAAAAGGAACCTCTTGTTAATACCCTGTTAAGTACATATGTCTTTAGAATACTTTCTCCTTAATGATTAAATCTTTGCACTATGCCTAATCATTTGATAAGGAGACTTGCTGTCTTAGGTGCTATATCAATTATAGGTATCGTTTTAATCCAGGGTTTTACATTGGCAAGTGCCTATGATATAAA
>JAJCYJ010000404.1 GCA_029262975.1 Saprospiraceae bacterium | reverse complement strand
AGAAATTTTAAAGACAGCTATCGGTGCCACACAATCTGTAACCTGGTCCTATGCGCAGAATATATCTGAAGTGATAACTTCCCTAAGAAATAATGATTACAAAATTGTCGGGATTGAACAGACTGATGAGTCGGTCACATTATCTGAATATCAAGTACATCAAGAATGTAAATACGCTTTAATATTTGGGAATGAGGTCCATGGAATCACAGAACAAGTGTTGCCCGTATTGGATGATGTAATTGAGATCGCGCAATACGGAACTAAACATTCGCTGAATGTTTCAGTGTGTGGCGGCATTGTCTTATGGACTTTTGCCCGACCATTTCTTCAATGAACCTGATCTGCTCTGTTATTTGGATTTCCTACGCCTTAATGACCTTCCGTAATCGTCCACTCCTTTTCCTCCTTTAATTTTGTGGCAAATACATGGGGTGATGCCAATGTCCGGTGAATAGGACATTTATTTGCGATCTCCATAAGTTTTTTTCTTTGTTCATCTGAAAGCTCACCACGCAATTCTATAATCCGTTCAAATCGATCAATTTTGCTCGTTTTAGGATTTAATTCCTTCATGTCATCATGATAAAAAGTAGTCTTGCTATGAGAAAGATGAACCTGGACTCTTTGTAAATCCCAACCTTTGCGTCTCGCGTACATTTGTAAAGTCATAGATGTACATGCACCTAGACTGGCATTGAGTAATTCATATGGAGATGGACCAAAATCATTTCCACCAAATTCTTCAGGTTCATCTGCTACCATTCCGTGGCGTCCGGCCTGAATGTCCGAAGTGAACTTATCTTCCTGGTCTAATTGCACAACGACTTGTTCATCTGTACTTATCGCTTTTCGTTTAGGAAAATCAATATACCTTTTGACCCATGAGGAGATCACCTGTCCTGCATAGGACGCATCATCCTTATCGGTGAGCATATGATCAGCACCATCGAGAGTGATAAAGGATTTTGGATGTTTTGCTAGTTTGTAAATATTGGCTGCATTATCGACCCCAACTATTTTATCCTGGGGCGAATGCATGACGAGGATTGCTTTTTTTAACTTTTTAATAGTCTCGATATGATTTTGACCTCGAAGATCGTCAAGAAACTGTTTTTTAATCACAAATTCCCTGCCGCCTATATTAACTCTGGCACATCCATTAAGTTCTATATCTTCTATACTGTCTTTTAGCAGATGAGAGACGTGCTCCGGATACGAAGGTGATCCTATAGTGACCACAGCTTTTATTGAATCTATTTTGGCACCCGCGAATAATGAAGCAGCACCTCCGAGGCTATGACCTATGATGATAGACGGGGCCTGGTAGTGTTCTTTCAAATATGCTGCAGCACACAACAAGTCATCTACATTGGATGTAAAATTAGTATCGGAAAAGTCTCCTTCACTATCCCCTAGTCCTGTAAAGTCAAACCTCATTACAGCTATTCCATTCAAGGTCAACCCCCTACTTATATGTCTGGCTGATTTATTATTCTTGCTTCCGGTAAACACATGAGCAAAGAGTGCAAATGGATAAGGACCTTTACTCAATGGCCAATCTATACGTGCGGAAAGCTGATAACCAAGAGCATTTACAAACAATATCTTTTCAGATGGCATCGCGTTTAAGCATTAGTTGTCCAAAAAGTACATATTTGCCCTGAATTATTAAGTCGGCAAAATGGCTAAAGACAAATTTTCTAAAAATTTATCGTGGGCAGATCTCCAGGCATTGGGGGATCCACAAAACAGTGACATTGATCTAAATATAAATGAAGAACCGAAAACCATGGGCGGAAAAACATATAGTGACCCTGTAAGAGTATATATAGAAAGAAAAGGAAGAGGAGGGAAAACCGTCACTTTGATTAAAGGATTGAGCCTCGCTACACCCCAGCTCCAGGATCTTTGCAAGTTGCTAAAAAATAAATGTGGCGTTGGAGGGAAAGTCGAAGGACGGGAAATAATGATACAGGGTGACCAGCGTGATAAGGTGATTCGTTCGATGGTCGACAAAGGATACAAAGATGTCAAAAATGCCGGAAGCTAAATATTCATCCACAAGGAATTAATCCTAAGAGACGCTCTTTATTCCAGGTAACAAGCAATGCTTTTTTGGCAGCAAATAAGATTCATTTAGCGTATTATTAATATCATGAAACGCTTCTTTTGGTTTCTTTTTATAGCATTCTTTTTACTTGCTTCCTGCAGGTCACTAAAGGATGGCGAAATATATCAGCAGGTATCGGGTGATGACATCCAGGTTGGATTTGTAGAAGACACTTTGTTGACCCTTGAAGTAGCCTATATTGGGGCAATAGGTCATTCTTATATTTTCGAATGTACAATTGAGAATATATCATCAAAAGAGCATGTTCTGGACAAGAGTCAATTTACCATGGAGCTCAATGATAATGAAATACTATATCCAGTAAATGAAGACCTCATTGTTGGCAATTTAGCAGAAAACAGGAGCAAGCTCAAAAAGAGAAAAAAGGACTTTACGATTTTAAGTGGAATAATGGTTGGACTTGGTGTCATTGCCGGTGCTTCTGAAGGACTTAATGTTGGGGAAGTAATTGCTTATAATGCTGATCCACTATTCGCCATTTTTGATGAACGGCGCTGGTATCAACGCAATATTGAGTCAGTCGAAGATGAGATTGAATACATCAGAAGCGCGCAATTTCGGAATTACCGACTGAATTCTCTAAGTCATGTGACTCGGGATTTACTCTTTCCAACAACAAAAGTAAAATCCGATGTAGATATTATATTTACAATTGGAGATCTAGATTATGTGATTACGTTTCCCAAAAAGATATTTAGATAATCATTACAGGTTTTTCGTTGATCGAAGAAATTGACTATTATTGAGAATCAGAATGTCTCTTTTATGAAGGGGCCTTTTTTGATTCTATTCGATAATTAGACCTCAGTTGATATGTTATATGGAGTAATTGCGTGCTTTGTCATTGGTTATCTTGTAATCGTATTTGAGCATCCCTTAAAATTAGACAAGACAGTTCCTGCTCTCATAATGGGCGCTATGTGTTGGGCACTGATTTCATTGGGACACTTGGATATCTATGATCATCATGGCCATTTATTGCATGGTGAAGGTGATTATTTCGAAGGATTGACGAGTGTGTTGGTCCATCACGTTGGAAAGACAGCAGAAATATTAATCTTTCTGATTGGGGCGATGACGATTGTTGAGTTGATTGATTTACACAAAGGATTCTCTGTCATTACAAATCGGATCGATACTTCAAGTAAAAAGAAGATGTTATGGTTAATATGTATCCTTGCATTTTTCCTTTCTGCCACCCTCGATAATCTTGCATCTACTATAGTATTGGTGTCTCTTCTAAGAAGACTGGTCCCGGATAAGACGGAAAGATTATGGTTTGTCTCTATGGCCGTTATTGCAGCAAATGCCGGGGGTGCATGGTCTCCTATCGGAGATGTGACAACTACCATGTTATGGATAGGCCAAAAAGTAAGTACTCCAGGATTAATCAGCCATCTGGTCGTTCCTTCTTTTGTATGTTTGGCTGTGCCTACGTTTGTTGCTTCTTTAATGCCTGCATTTAAAGGAAGTATCACGCTGGCGGATAGATCGAAATTTAAGGAAAGAGAAAAGAAAAGTGTATTAAGTAGTAAGACCATGTTAGCAGTAGGTATAGGAGCATTGATTTCTGTCCCTATTTTCAAATCAGTTACACACATGCCTCCCTACATTGGGATGATGATGGCACTTGGTATTGTATGGTTGATTTCAGAATATATTCATCCTGAAGAAGACTTTGACGAAGAGCGCAAACATTTATATAGTGCACATACCGCTCTTTCAAGAATAGAGATGTCGAGCATACTTTTTTTCCTCGGGATTCTAATGGCAGTTGGATCTTTGGAATCACTGGGCATTCTTCAATCGTTGGCAGAATTCCTCGATGCGGCACTTCCTACCCAGGATATGGTTGTTCTATTGTTGGGTGTATTTTCGGCTATCATAGATAATGTCCCACTTGTGGCGGCTTCTATGGGTATGTATGATTTCCCAATGGATCATAAAATTTGGCATTTTATTGCGTTTAGTGCCGGTACGGGAGGGAGTATGTTGATTATTGGATCTGCAGCCGGAGTAGCAGCAATGGGTATGGAAAGAATAGATTTCATCTGGTATCTTAAAAAAATTAGTTGGCTTGCTGCGTTAGGATTCATAAGTGGATCCGCTGTCTTCCTGCTCATGTATTATTTCTTCTTCTGATTAGTTTAGAATTATGGCTTACGATGAATACCTGGGAGAACGTATTTCAGCAATTTTCAAAACCAAAAGCGTTCAAGCTGTTGAAAAAAAAATGATGGGCGGGCTTTGTTTTATGGTAGATGACAAGATGTGTATAGGCATAGTAAAAAACGAATTGATGGCCCGGGTTGGTCCTGAAGTCTATGAAGAATGTCTCTCTAAATCAGGATGCCGGGAAATGAATTTTACAGGAAGAGCAATGAAAGGATATGTATTCGTTGATGCAGAGGCTGTTGATATGGATGAAGATCTTTCTTATTGGATACAACTTGCCATTGATTTTAATCCCTTTGCCAAATCGAGTAAAAAGAAAAAAAAGAAAATATCATAGCCAAAACAAGAGAAAACTAAAATCTATCTTGTTTTTAAATCGGAGCAGCATATGAGATATGCGGCGCGTATTGTCTTAATTAGGGCAAATGTTTCAGTTGTATTTCATCTATTCACGCTCTTCGTAACTTTTTAATTAATATTGTCAGCTAATTTGAAGTAGATATGAGATGTATGCTCTTTTCGCTCCGTTATTTGATTTTCTTCCTTGTATTCTTGCCTGTATCTGGTTTATTGGGCCAGGAAGATGCACTTCTCAGGAAGAGCGGCACAATTGAGAATGCTACAATCGCAAGTGTGTTGGACAGACTTGAAAGTATTTATCAGGTAGCAATATATTATAAACCCGACGATCAATTACAACGAAGTATATCATTGAAGTTGGAAAATAGCACGATCGACGAAGCACTTAACCGGTTACTACAGGAGACAACATTGAGTTTTATTGAATACCGTGGATATGCCAGGATAATTGCACCCAGACTTCTAATCGAGCAGGATTATTCTTCAGATTATTATCAAGCTTTAGAGGGAAGTTTTTCAAGTTCAGGGCA
>JAJCYJ010000403.1 GCA_029262975.1 Saprospiraceae bacterium | reverse complement strand
TTTTCTGAAGCATAATAGTATCAGCCAGATCTACAATTTCCAGGTCCTTTGTATATTTTTTGGCAGTTGAAGAAAGCGGCTGTACGGATCCTCTTACCAAGATTATTCTTTGGTGATTTATTTCGAAGAAAATTTGTAGTAGTAAATCTTCAAGTTTCGTTCTTGCCGGTTCTGGGCCTGATAAAATTATACAGGTATTATATTTTACAGGCAAGTTGCTGCCAGATTCAAACCTTGAAAGGGGGCCAATATATCTGGTTGGAATTTTAAGGTTAATATCTGATAATTCACCACTTATTCCAGGCTTCGATTGGTAGTCTGGTATCCAGCATTCACTAAATTTATTGATATACCACAAGTGTGCCTGGGTACTGAGATAGGAAATGATCGGGTTTTTATGAAGTATTCTAAGTTGATGGGCGATGACTATTCGTTCTATATTCACTGATCCTAAGCCAAGTCGATGATCGGATATCACCAAATCTATATTATTGGCTCTAACCCATTCATCGACTATTTCGGCTTCCTTCCTGATCGCTTTTACGATCCCTATTCCAGAAAGCAACATATTTACCCACATCTTTTGGTACGCATACCGAATGCCGTATTCCGGCAGCCCAAAGCAGGTTAATTCTGGAAATTCGTTAGAAAGCCAGGTCATTGACAGACCATCAGATGCAATTAGGATTCGGTTGTACTCCTTGAGATGTGCAATAATTGGTATGCATCTTGTCGCATGACCTAGTCCCCAATTGAGAGGTGCGATAAGAATATTCCTGTTCTTGTATTTATTTAAAAAGGAAAGATCTGTACCCACTGCATCTTGATGACTATTTGAAAAATCAATTCAGTAAGATAGAAATTGGCCATCACTAAAGCATAATACCTGGACTCTAAATTAGTCCAACCTTATCTCGTCATTATTCTGATCGAAGAACTTATAGTTATTTAAGGTAAGATTTGGGTCCGCCTTTATATTTATCCATTTATTATATCGGGTATACCATTTCATTCTTAAACTTGGCCATCCCTTGGTCAGATGTGACTTTACATATGGATGAACTGTGATATTTAGTTTTGACTTTGGATGTGCGCCATGAACCATATCGAGATTACGTTCTATTTCATCAGTGACCAAAAGACTCGGTGTAACTTTTCCGGTACCATTACAGCTTGGACAAACTTCTGCGGTAATAATGTTCAATTCTGGTCTGGTACGTTGTCTGGTGATTTGCATCAAGCCAAATTTGGTCAAAGGAAGAATCGTATGTTGGGCACGATCCGAAGACATGGACTTTCTAAAAGCCTTAACTAATTTGGCTTTGTTTTCAGGATGTCGCATATCGATAAAATCAATAATGATAATACCACCGAGGTCCCTCAATTTCATTTGCCTGGCTATTTCTTCTGCAGCTTCTAAATTTACAGCAAGTGCAGCGCTTTCCTGATCGAGGTTCTTCATTTTTGGCCCACTATTCACATCAATGACATGCATAGCTTCAGTATGCTCTATAATAAGATAGGCGCCACTCTTCATGGTATATGACTTACCGAATGAAGATTTGATTTGCTTTGTTATTCCAAAATGATCAAAAATGGGTTTCTTGCCGTTATAATGGCTCAATATCTTTTGTTGATCCCTGGCGATCGTCCTTAAATAATCTTTTAAATTATTAAAAGTCGGTTTATCATCAACTATTATTTTGTTAAATGAGTCGTTCAATATATCTCTTAGAATAGTCTCTGTTTTGTCTAATTCCTTGAGGAGAAGTTGATGTCTTTTGGCATGTTGAAGTTTGTCAAATATCTGATCCCACTTATCAGTAAGGGCGAGAATGTCCTCATGAATATCCGCTACTTTTTTGCCTTCTGCTGCGGTACGAACTATGACACCAAAGTTTCTGGGTTTTATGCTTTCAACTAAATTCTTCAGACGGGTGCGTTCTTGCTCCGTAGATACTTTCTTTGATACTGCTATTATATTCTTGTAGGGACTAATTACAACATATCTGCCCGGAATTGTGATTTCACAACTAAGTCTTGGACCTTTTGTAGAAATCGGTTCTTTCAAAACCTGCACAAGCAAGGGGTCTCCTTTTTTTAAGACTTGTTCTATACTTCCTCTTTTATCGATATCATGAGGAATATCGAAATTATCCAATCTTGAAGAATTAATTCTACCTCTTGTGACACCGGAGGTGTATTTGGTAATTGATGAAAGCTTGGGCCCACAGTCTGTGTAATGAAGAAATGCATCTTTGGTATGACCAATTTCGACAAAGGCGGCATTCAGACCGGGCATTGTTTTTTTAACAAAACCCAGATAGATGTCACCTACATTGAACCCATTTCCTAACTTCTCTCTATGTAGTTCAACAAGCTTGCGATCTTCCATGATCGCAATATCTACAGCATCGCCTGCAGAATTAATAATTAAATCTTTATCCACAATTATATATTTACATTGACGCTTAGGCGCCAACAGCAGAAACTGTTGAAATCTGAGAGGGTCTATTCGAGAGTAGTGAACTAGGTGTTTGAGTGCACCGAGTTCTAAGGGAAAGGGTTGATATTAACGTGTTAGCATTCTGCTGCTATCAATGAATTAAGAAATAATCCTGAAGATTATTTCTTTTTCTTATGTCTGTTTTTTCTTAGCCTTTTCTTTCTCTTATGAGTTGCTATCTTATGTCTTTTACGTTTTTTACCACACGGCATATGCTAATTCTTTATATTTTTTCAGTTTTATCACCGTTGTCCACATTTTTGTTGATAGACTGATGATTTGTTATTGTCCCCTTTGTCCAAATAAAGTTGCGCAAGAAGACAATTCGTTGTAATATTATCCGGTTCCAATTCTAAAGCACCCAATAATCGCTGTTCAGCTTTTTCGTATTGTCTAGTTTGGAGTGCAAATTTCGCTATATTATTGATGACAGACACGTTTTTGGGGAAATTTTTATTCATTCCCAAGAGTAATTGTATGCCTTGCATGGGATTCTGGGCAGGCGGATGCTCTGCTAGAAGAACGGCTCGATTAATTTGATAGTCAAGATTTTCAGGATCTAAGGAGATTGCGCTCTCCAGGGATTCCAAAGATTTATCAAGACATAAAGAACGTTCTTTCTCCTTTGACGATCTCTTAACACATAAGGCATAAGTCGTACCTGCTATGCCCCATGATTCCGCACTATTTAGATTCAAGGCCACCTGCTCGGCATAATATCCGGCTATTCCTATCTCTTCAGCGCTATACCAGGCAGCCGATAAGTTTTTGAAAAGCTCGATTCGGTCTTTATCTTCAGTACTTGCTAACTGAGTCTCTAATATTTGAATGCGTGACTTGTCATTATCGCTTAGTGTCGATAAAGCTTCCTGTTTCAGAATATTCACATCGGTCGATTGCAAATTCAAAGATCTGTTCTTTTCACGATCCAATAATTCAGTCGGTTTCGTCCTCATGCCCAATACTAAAATCAAGAAGAAAATAAACCCGACAACAGTATATAATTGTGATTTATTTAGCTTCATAAATTTTAATCGGATTCAGCACTGGGAAGTGAATTGACAGAATCTTTCACCTGATCAACGAAAATTTTAGCTGGCTTAAAAGCCGGAATATAATGTTCTGGTATTTCAAGAGACACATTCTTTTTAATATGTCTCCCTATCTTTTTAGCTCTCTTTTTTATGATAAAAGAGCCAAATCCTCGAATATATACATTCTCGCCACTGGCAAGAGTTTCCTTTATTTCGTTAAAGAATGTTTCCATGGATACTAAAACGTCCACTTTAGGAACTCCTGTCTTCTCCGATATAATGTTTACAAGTTCAGCTTTGCGCATTGGGAAATTTAAATAGTTGGTTCTTAATAAGTTACACTACTTAAAGTAGGTATGTGAGTGCGGCAAATTTCGTAAAAATATTAAGTTATCATAAGATTTATTAACATTATTGAGGAACTTACATATTGCCCCATAATGTAATATGTTACCTTTGTCCCTACAAAAATCACCATTTAACAATTCAGACCTATGCTCTTATCAATGACCGGTTACGGTAAAGCCAAAGATGAATATCAAGGTAAATCTTACTCAATAGATGTAAAAACACTGAACGGAAAGATGTCTGATTTGCGGCTGAAAGCCCCAGCATACTTAAGATCTAAGGAAATTGAGTTGAGAAAAATAATTATGGATAGAGTGATCAGAGGAAAGATAGATTGCACGATAAATGTCCTTGACAATGACAGTGATGCAGACTACAAACTCAACCTTCCTTTAATCGAAAGTTATTTACGTCAATTGTCCAATCTTTCGGAAAAACATAATTTAAATCATCAAGATCTTTTACAAACAATCATTAGAATACCGAATGTGATTCAGGCAAATGATGAAGAAATTTCACCAGAAGAGTCAAAATTCATACTTCATTTGCTTCATAATGCCATAGATGACCTTAACATATTCAGAGCTAATGAAGGCGCTTCTCTTCTCGATGACTTAAAGAATAGGGTCAATACTATAGTCCAGGAGTTAGAAAAAGTATCATTGCACGAGGCAACCCGGCAAAAGGAACTTTTAACACGAATTAGAAAGTCTATTGAAGATCATTTACAAAATGAACAGATAGATGAAAACAGACTGGAACAAGAAATGATCTACTATCTCGAGAAGCTGGATATTCACGAGGAAAAAATAAGACTTTCCCAGCATTGCACCTACTTTCTGGAAACCGCTTCCAGCGATACGATAGAGGCCGGGAAAAAGTTAAACTTTATATCACAGGAAATGGGTCGAGAAATCAACACTTTAGGCTCAAAAGCACAGTATAGTCCACTGCAACAAATCGTTGTTCAAATGAAAGTTGAACTTGACCAGATCAAAGAACAATTAGCAAATGTGCTATAATGTCTCGTGATATACTATCTTAGTCAGAAGTTAGAAAAGATCTGTATGTACACGTGTATTACAAATGGGATCAAGATAAGTGTTGCGACTCAATATGAGGCTCGTCACAGTAACACTAAAGAAAACAGGCATGTGTTTAGTTATAACATAGACATCGTGAACGAGAGCGATTTTACGGTACAACTAATAAGACGCCATTGGTATATTACTGATTCAAATTGTAACCGTCGGGAAGTAAAAGGCGATGGTGTTGTCGGAGAACAACCGATTCTGAGACCTGGAGAAAGACATAATTATACCTCTTGGTGCCCATTTAATTCTGAGATTGGAATTATGAAAGGTTTTTTTACCATGTTGCGCGAAATTAACGGTGAAATGATAGAAGTACGGGTCCCTGACTTTACAATGTGCGCTTTACCTCGGTTAAACTAATTTGACATTTTTAACCGGGTGCTTCTCTTAATAAGTGAATTTTATTTCTATCGCTTCAGATGTGCTTAAATCCTTTTTTATAAACACATCCTGCTCAGCGTTTTTGCTCCTATATTTTACACCAATTGTATTAGGTGTTCTCCATCCTTCATTATCAGCCCTTATAATTATATAATTGGGGCCTCCGGGATTTATTGATAATTTCAATATTCTTGATTTTCTCTCAAGCGAAATCTGATTAAATATCCATTCACCATTTACATTTATAGAAACCCTGTCTCCATCTTTCTGTAGATGATCAAATAACAGCAATTCAAAAACGGTAGTGTCGACGTTGATCACCTGGCTATATGTTATTAAAGTGGGTATCTCCTTGACGGCAACAGGTTCTGCTACTTCTTCCTCAGGTTGAGGTGCAATAATTTTATCCGGGGCATTGTTTTTCCGTACTACTAAGTGATCTAATTTAGGAAGTTCAGTGTCAGAAATATCTCTAATACTAGTCTGTGGATGAACACCCTCTCCTTTCATCACTTCTAAGGGTATCCTGGAAGGATAAACAATTTTTATATTATGAGGTTCTTCCAAAAAATTGATTACAGGCCAATTATATTTTTTAAAAAACTCCTCCAGTTTCCATACATAACCAGACCCATATTGATTTATTTTGGGTAATATCTCATAGTTATGATAATAATATCCTTGACCAAATGGCGAATACTCCGAAGGCACTGCCGTACCTTTTACATAATTTTGAAATTCAGTGATTAATTTTTCTATGGATGTAACAACTGAAAGCAGATCAGATCGCTGATCTTTAGCAGTGAGTTGCGCAATACATGTTTTTACCCAAACCAATTCTCTTTCCAATTTAGTAACACCATTGATGACTTCACTCTGATTATCATATCTCAACTGACGAACCATTTTTTTAATGTCATAATGCAATTCTGTAAGAGCCGTAAAGATCTGTTTCTCCTGTTCTGGAAGTACAAGGTCATGATAGGATTGTAATATTAACTTTTCAAATATTTTAACCCCATTACTTAGATCATCAAATAATTTACCTGCTTGTTCTATTTCTCCATAAATCGTTTGAATATTTGAAAACTGTTCCAGGTCTTCATTTTTAATAATATTATCTAGTTGTCTGCGATCTTTGTTGAGCACGTCTATAATCCTTTTTGCTCCATTTATCAATGACCAATTATTAATTGGAAATATCTTTCGATGGCTATCTTCTTCTAGTTCATTATAAAGGTCCAATGGAGAATCTCCTCGTCTTACAAGGTCATTGTCGGCGAATAAATTTTCTGGAAGGTGTTCAGAAGTATTTTGTATCCCTTCATTTTTAGGTAAATCTACATGTCTGGTAATCTCACTATTATAATTCTCGTAGATCTGAAATACAATGACCATTCGATGAATGGATTCATTCAGGAATCTGATTTCTTTATTGAGAAAATCAATATCGTCACGATTAAGCGACTGTGCACTTGCAGAAAACGAAATACTCAAGACGAGTCCTATGAGATACCACTCTTTCATTAATACCTTAACGAGAATTTCATAAATTAAAGTTGTAGCTAATCAATTATTTGAATTAACGTCCAATATGAACTAATAAGACTGAAATATCAGATGGAGACACACCACTTATGCGACTTGCCTGTCCCAATGTACGGGGTCTTATATTATTGAGTTTCTCACGAGCTTCTGCCGACAAAGAAACGATGTCACGGTAATTAAAATCTTCCTTAAGGATTAGTTCTTCAAGTCGATTCATTTTTTCTGCCATTTCTTTTTCCTTGGTTAGATAGCCCTCATATTTTAAGTTAATCTCGGCAGATTCGATATATGAATTGTCATACTGCTTCATAAAGCTATGAAGATCAGGAAGTACTAATCTCAAATCAGAAAGGTGAATTCCCGGTCGCAGTAAAACACTATTTACCTTTACAGATTGTCTCAAGGGAGCAGAATTTTTAGACTCAAGAAAACCATTTAGTTGGTCCGGGCTTACCGACATTTTTAAAAGTATCGAAGTAATTGACTTCAAAGCTTCTTCTTTATCTGCCACTTTCTCCATTCTTGCCTCCAGGCCTAACATACCCACTTTATATGACAGGGGAGTTAACCTGAGATCTGCATTGTCTTGTCTTATTAGGATACGATATTCCGCACGAGAAGTGAACATTCTATAAGGTTCTTTAGTCCCCTTATTTACGAGGTCATCTATTAGTACACCAATATATGCATCAGATCTTTTTAGAATAAACGGATCCAGATCCTTAATAGTAAGATGGGCATTCAGACCTGCCATTAATCCCTGGCAGGCGGCTTCTTCATAACCGGTTGTTCCATTTATCTGCCCTGCGAAAAAGAGGTTTTTCACTTTCTTAGTTTCAAGATTAGTTTTGAGTTGAGTGGGTGGAAAAAAATCATATTCAATTGCATAACCTGGCCGAAACATTTTCATTTGCTCGAAGCCTTTGACTTTCTTTAAGGCTGTATACTGAACTTCTTGCGGCAATGAAGACGAAAATCCATTTACGTATATTTCACAGGTATTCCGTCCTTCAGGTTCAACAAATAATTGGTGTCGTTCTCTGTCTGAAAAACGATCTATTTTATCTTCAATAGAAGGACAATATCTTGGTCCCAAACCTCTGATGCGCCCATTAAACATCGGAGAACGATCAAAACCTTTTTTTAATTGATCATGAACTTCCGGGCTTGTGTAGGTAATATGACAGGGCATTTGATCTGTCAAAGGTGCAGATTTGAGAAATGAAAAATTTTGCGGGTTGGAATCGCCGTGTTGAATTTCCATTTTGTCATAATCCAGACTTCTTCCATCTATTCGCGGTGGTGTACCCGTCTTCATTCGACCAGATTCAAAACCAAGCTCAAGTAATTGTTCTGTAATTCCGGTAGCAGCTTTTTCACCTGCTCGTCCACCACCAAACTGTTTTTCACCAATATGGATTAATCCATTGAGAAATGTTCCATTAGTAAGGACGACAGCTTTAGCCGATATTTCCAGACCAATTCCCGTTAAAATGCCTTTACAAACTCCATTTTTGACAATTATTCCCCTTACCATTTCTTGCCAGAAATCAATAAGTGGATTGGCCTCCAGCATAGAGCGCCATTCACCGGCGAATTGCATCCGATCACTCTGGGCCCTAGGGCTCCACATAGCAGGCCCCTTCGATTTGTTAAGCATTCTAAACTGCACCATGCTCCTATCGGTCACTATTGCTGAATAGCCGCCTAGCGCGTCTATTTCGCGTACAATCTGTCCTTTAGCCACTCCACCCATTGCAGGATTGCAAGACATTTGTCCGATGGTCTGCATATTCATTGTAGCCAACAAGACGTTGGATCCCATGTTCGCTGCCGCGACCGCTGCTTCACAACCGGCATGTCCGGCGCCAACAACTATTATATCATATTCTGGAAACATCGTGCAAAATTACACCTTTGATAGATTAAAAATCACAGTCTGACGATGGGACACATAACGTATATGACACTAATGTATATTTGAGATATGAAGAAAGTACTGATAGGCCTGTTTTTCCTGGCTTTTGGAATCGCCGGTTATTTTTCGTTCGGCTTATTTGATAGCGTCCATGAACGGAAAGATAAAATGGAAGACTATGCTGAGATTAATATGGTTAATCATGAGTTGTTTAACATGCAACTATGGAAAGATAAGGCCCTTGAAATAGTAAAAATGAAGATTCGGCAATTCGAATTTTCTGAACAGATGTATGAGGTTTTGGATGATCAGATACAGTCTTATGCTGTGACTATTCACAAGCAATATATAGAGCAAGGTGAACTCGGAGATATTATTCTAAAAGAAATAAAGAATAGCGGAAAGGTCAATGCTCTATTTATGAAGATTATCGAACAGCAAGTACCTGAAATTCTGGGCGAATTAGACCTTAAGCCCCAGATTCCAGCTCTTTCTCAACAAATCCTTACCGAGATTAAAAAAAACGAACCCTTAATCAAAGAATATCTACAACAAGAATTATTAAGACTGGTATTAGATGAAGAGACACGTACATATACAGATCGGAGAACTATGCTATATCGCAAATACAATGTACCTGATTTAGAGGCTGCAGATACTTATTTAAGTGGGGAGGTAGGCAAGTTAGATAAGTCGATAAATGCCCAAATTATCTATTTGTGCCTGACCATGGGATTCATTATTCTTATCGCATTTTATCTTGGTCGTCAGGTCGGGTTTAAATCGATGATCGCCGCTTTGACGACTGCTTCCATTCTTCTCCTCGTACTGGGTGTAACAATGCCCATGATAGATATAGATGCGCGATTAAACTCATTTGTTTTTAATTTGTTTGACGAACCGATAGAATTTAACGAACAAGTTATCTACTACCAAAGCAAATCTATAGTCGAGGTCACCAAAACATTATGGCAGGGTGGATCATGGGATCTAAAGTTAGTGGGCATATTGGTTCTGCTTTTTAGCATCGTCTTTCCTTTTTTCAAGCTCATCCTATCGGGCTTGTATCTTTTTTTAGAAAGGATAAGGTCCAGCAAGCTTGCTAAAGGAGTGATTTTTCATCTTGGCAAATGGAGTATGGCCGATGTCTTTGTTGTCGCCATATTTATGGCCTATATCGGATTTTACGGAATCATTTCTACTCAGTTGAACAGTATCTCACGAAATGACGGAGGTTTTGCTATTGAAACTATTAATTATTCAAGACTAGCCCCTGGTGCATTTTTCTTTACAGCTTATACTATTCTTTCAATCTGTATCAGTATACTTATCAATCGACACGACAAATCCGATGCGACAGTGATCAATAAATAAAGGTGAGCAATGCACTGTCACATTCATCTTATGTAAGTCATGAAAGTATCCTATCCATGTATGATCACCTTTATTGATTATCCTATTTGGGTTAAAAGTTCTCCAATAGACAAGGCAATCTATTCACTTTAAACATATTACAGACAATTGTGATACAATAATTAATATTAATCTACTCTATCCTACATTAGTCTAAGAGCGTGATTATCAAGTATATTTGCAGCATGCGTTCAAGTAGTCGTCATTATTGACTTCTATCTATCGCAACTACCAACGAGGTAAAAAATGTAGCGACGCTACTAAAACAAGACATGTTTTATAAATCCATTATACAGGGAAGGTTTTCATTTGGCACTCAGAAGAGCTATGACAAAGTTCTTAAGATGTTCGAATATCGCACTGAGACATACTACAAGGGAGATATTATGCTCACGATGGAAGAGATTTTCAATGCCGAAGAATTGTGTCTCAATGTCCCGCGATATGTGGGAAATGCGTCCGATAAAAATTTTAAAAACACAATAGACCTTCTAAATTACTGTGCTCAATTTGCTGTGGCCGGTTCCTTCCAGGCCTGGATGATTGATGAGGGAAAAGTATTAAACCATGCAAATATTGTCCCTCATAGTGACCGTACTGTAGTCACACAATTTAACAAAGGAGAAAAATTATTCAGAGCTCAGGATAAGAACACAGAGGCATTGGAAGCATTTAGCAAGACTATAGAGTCTTATGCAAAGCATGCGCAAGCATATGAGAGAAGAGGATGGGTAAATCTCCGTCTCCGAAATTATAGTGATGCACTTTATGACTTTAACAAAGCTATTAAGCTTGATGACTCAATAGCCTTTGCGTATTTTGGCAAAGCTATTATCGCCATGAATGAAAACAATGTTGACGTAGCAATAGAGAACTTCAGCAAAACCGTAAAGAAATCTGTCGCACTTGAATCTATACATTGGAGAGGTAGATTGCGCAAAGCAGAAGCTTTGATAGAATTAGAACAATGGGAAAAGGCAGCTTTTGAATTAAAGTTTTTTACCAAAAGAAAATTTAATCCAAAAGATTCAAACTTTAAAAGACGACCACGTGCTTTTTCACTTTACGGAAAAGTTTTAACGGAAATGGGTTTGTACACCGAAGCGCTTGAAATGTTAGAAAATGCCTTAAAACTTGAATCTGATTCAACTAAGGTAATGAATCATTCAGAGACACTGCTTTACAGAGGATTAGCCAAAAAAGCGCTGGGCAAAAAGGACTTTCTGACTGATATAAAATTATCGGCAGATGAAGGACATGAGAAAGCCATAAGGCTATTAGAAGAGCTTTCTTAGACACACTCTTCTTTACCTTTTGCGTTATCTTAATCTCACATATTAGATTATGACTCCTTCAAAAATTCTATTCCTCGCTCTTTCACTATCATTATGGATACTTTTTGGTTGTGCCACTCCACAGACTGCTCCCCAATCCAGAATTCCTGAAACGAAGACCCAGGTTCCCAAATACGAAACCGATGAAGGTCTAAAAGGAAAAATTGCCAACCTTGAACGAGAGTTGTTAAATAATATCAACAATACTTCAATCTTACTCCAACTCTCAACACTAAAAATGGATGTCAAAGATTTTGATGGAGCACTCAGACACATGGAACATCTGAAGACTATGGAATTTGTAGAAGAGCCCAGATTATATGGATCTCTGGCCAATATCTACAAAAATCGGAAGGAATATAAGAAGGCTAAGGAAAACTTTTTGATTTTTAAATCCTTGATTTCTCCTAAATCATCTACCATAAAAAAAATAGACCAGGAAATAAAACAGCTGAATTTTATCATCGAATCCCTTGCCAATCAATACGAGATTAATCTAAGGCCTTTTAGCTCAGATATTAACACAGAAAATTCTGAATACCTTCCTCAATTCACCATGGATGATCTCACGATAATTTTTACCAGAAGATTTTTTAACCAGGAAGATCTTTTTATAGCGACAAAAACTGATTCGGGTTATAGAGTTGAACCTCTTGAAGAAATAAACACCTTGCTCAATGAAGGAGCGCATACGCTTTCAGCCGATGGCAGCGTTCTGATATTTACTCATTGTGATAAAAAAGTTGGGTACGGAAGCTGCGACCTTTACAGGAGTTACCGCACGTCGGATGGGAGCTGGGCAAAGCCTGCCAATATGGGAGCTATTATTAATACAAGGCATTGGGATTCACAACCCTCATTAAGTGCGGATGGAAGAACATTATTCTTTGCCAGCAAAAGAGACGGAGGTTACGGAGGATCTGATCTTTGGACCAGTACCATTAAGGAAGACGGGACATGGAGCAAACCAGTTAATCTCGGTTCAGAAGTAAATACAAAAATGGATGATGAATCTCCTTTCATCCATCCTGACGGTCAGACACTTTTTTTCAGATCAAAAGGATGGCCAGGATTGGGCGGGCACGATATATTTCGCAGTACAAGAGTCGGCACTAAATGGGCTGAAGTAGTTAACCTTGGCAGTCCCATTAATACAACCGGTGAAGATGGTGCTCTTGTGGTAAGCCTGGACGGAACCCGTGGATATTATGCCACTGATTTTTATAAAAAAAAGCAACTAGACCACCTTGATTTATTTGAATTTGATTTGCCCCAACGATTCAGACCTGCACCCATGACTTTTGTGAAAGGCCGGGTCGTTGATGAACATTCAGGGATGCCTATCAGTGCTCGTGTAAACATTTCATATCTTGATGGCTCGTCATATGCTACACATTATTCTTCTAATATTAATGGAGAGTTTTTAGCAGCCATACCGGTGGGCCGCCCCACATTAGTAAATATTTCGGCTGATGAATATATATTTTATTCAGATCACATTTCATACAAAGAAGTAAAATACAGTGTAGATCCTTATCAATTGAGTATTACACTATCTAAAATTACAGAACCTGAATCTGATATAAAAAAATCAAAACCTACGATTCTAAAAAACATCTTTTTTACGTCCGGCAGCGCCGTCTTATTACCGATGTCAGAAAGTGAAATTGATATTCTATATCATCTATTAATAAGCCAGCCATCAGTGAAGATTGAAATCTCAGGTCATACAGATGATGTAGGCTCTACAGAAGATAACCTTCTTTTGTCAAAGCAAAGGGCAGAAGCAGTTAGGTCAGCACTTATAAATAAAGGAATCGATGGAGACCGGCTTTTTTCAATGGGATATGGTGAAGAAAAGCCGATCGATACCAATGATACACCGGAAGGCAAGTCTAACAACAGGAGAACAGAATTTGTTATTATCAATTAATTTATGGGGCGTAGAAAACAAGTTATTGAAGGTGTAGAAATTATTGATATCGCCCATAAAGGGCACTCAATTGGAAAAACTCCCGGGGGTGAAATTGTAATTCTTTTAGACAACGTTCCACCCGGAGATAAAATAAATATGGTTGTTACACGCAAAAAGAAAGGCCTCAAACATGGTTATGTCAAGGATACAATTTCATTTTCACCTTTTCGTGTTACGCCGGTCTGCGCTCACTTTGGCACTTGTGGAGGTTGCAAATGGCAACACCTGGCGTATAACCAACAAGTCTTGCTCAAAGAAGATGCGGTGCGTCAATCTATAAAACGAATAGCCAAGGAAGACGAAAATAAAGTTAAGCCTATCGAGATTGCAGAGCCCATATATTATTACCGAAACAAATTGGAATATTCATTTTCAACTAAAAGATGGTTGACAGAAGAAGAGGTTAAATCAAATGAAGAATTTGGTGAAAGATCTGGTCTTGGATTTCATATATCAGGGGCATTTGACAAAGTTTTAGATATTGAGAAATGTCATCTTCAGGAAGATTTTTCTAATACAATAAGAAATAAGATCCGATCTCTAGCAACAAAATTCGATTGGCCATATTATGATATTAGAAAAAATCAGGGATTTCTGAGGAATGTAATTGTAAGAAATTCTACACTTGGACAGTGGATGATTACATTTATATTTGGCAGACAAGACGACGAAATGATCGATGAACTAATGTCTGAAATGCAAAGTCATTTTCCTGAGGTTTCAAGTTGGAATTACATTATAAATACAAAGGGAAATTCAAGTTTTCAAGATTTACCTGTACATCATGTCGCAGGAGAGACTCATATACAAGAAAAGCTGGGGGATATTATTTTTAGAATAAGTCCTAAATCTTTTTTTCAAACTAATAGTTACCAGGCAGTGAAACTATATAATATAGCACTGTCCCTGGCTGAATTAAAGGCATCTGATATTGTTTATGATTTATATACTGGCACTGGAAGTATTGCACTCTTTTTTGCACGCCATTGTAAAAAGGTTGTAGGTATAGAAGTAATATCAGAAGCGATACAAGACGCGGTGATAAATGCAAATAACAACAATATTGAAAATGCTACATTCCTGGTTGGTGATGTGAAAGATGTACTGGATCCATTATTTGAGCAGACACACGGAGCCCCTGATCTTATTATTACTGACCCACCAAGGGCAGGAATGCACCAGGATGTAATCACTACTTTGCTCTCCTTAGAATCAAAAAAACTAATCTATATAAGTTGCAATCCATCAACTCAGGCA
>JAJCYJ010000402.1 GCA_029262975.1 Saprospiraceae bacterium | reverse complement strand
AACTGGAATATTTGATGGTGATCTTTTCAATTCAATCTTTCAACGAGTTATCATAATGAATAAAGTATCGACACGCACCAAAATATTCTATGGCATCGGACTTTCTTCCCGTGGCATAAAAGATGGCTTATTCCAGGTCTTCCTCTTCTTTTATTTTAGCCAGGTTCTTGGTCTTGATCCCGCTTTAGCAGGTCTGGCTTCTTTGATTGCATTGGCATTTGATGCATTCTCCGATCCGATTGTCGGCATACTATCGGATAACTGGAAGTCGGAGAAATGGGGACGGAGACATCCATTAATGTTTGCCGCAGTGCTTCCATTGGGTCTTTTTACATGGCTACTATTTATGCCACCAACTGATCTAAGTCAGACGGGATTATTCTGGTGGTTGTTAACATTTACTGTATTACTAAGGTTGGCATTCACGTTCTTCGTCGTTCCCTATACATCTCTGGGAGCTGAATTATCTACAGATTATAATGAACGCACTTCGATCACTGCGTATCGGATCATGTTTGCATCCCTCATCTCTCCGATAATAATAATCATTGGATACACGCAATTTTTTGTGAAGACACCTGACATTTCTCATGGTCTATTTAACATAGCTGCTTATCCCCGATTCGCTTTATTCTGTGGGATACTTATGATGTTTTTTGCATTATTAAGCACGTGGAATACAAGAGATGTAATACCAAATTTACCCAAAGCAACGGAAGCACAGCAAAAACAGAGCTTTATGAATCTTGCGAAAGGTATCGGTATCGCTTTCAAAATGAAATCATTTGTCAGTCTGGTACTATTCGTGATGTTCATCTATATTGGGCTTGGTGTTGGCATAGTATTTAGCACCTATTTTGGCACTTTCTTTTTTGGTTTCTCAGAAATAGAAATGGCAGTCTTGCCCATCGGTGCAGCAGTTGGTGGATTATTAGCATTGTTTTTTGCTCCTTTTATTGGGAGGAAATTCGATAAGAAATGGGGTGCCTTATGGAGTGTGGTCATATTCGGACTCTTTTTCTCACTACCTTTTAATCTGCGATTATTGGGATTATTTCCCGAGAATGATTCATCGGCCCTCCTTCCGGTGTATGTGCTTACCTTAATAATCGCTTATTGCTTTCTTTGGGTCGCCATGAGCCTGGCCGCCTCGATGATGGCAGAAGTTGTAGACGAATTCGAACTAAAAACAAAGAACAGGCAAGAGGGACTTTTCTTTTCATTTATGTCTTTTGCTTACAAATGTACCAATGGGTTCGGTTCATTTTTGGCAGGCTTTCTTTTATCCTGGATTGCCTTTCCTACCCAAACTGAATTAGCTGATATACCTGCAAAAACGATCCATGGTCTCGGAATTGTCGGTGGCCCTATACTCATGTGTTTTTATTTCCTATCTATTGTATTTATTCTGTTTTATCCAATTACTAAAAAAAGGTATGATGAGATCAGGAGTGCGCTGGATAATGAATTGACATAGTTGTCTGATACTGTTAGTATTTATTGTTACCTTTTCTTCTTATTCAAACCAACTAACATGTATCGTTTTATCATTTCCCTTTTAGCATTGTCTATTGTATTTCTCTTACCTGCTGCCGACGGCCAGGAAAGCCAGGATATCCCCCAATCATTTTATGAAAAAATGGAATGGCGCAATATTGGCCCCTTCCGCGGAGGCCGATCTTTAGGTGCTTCGGGAAGCCCCGGAAGACCGCTCGAATACTATTTTGGTGCCACAGGTGGTGGATTATGGAAGACAGTTGATGGGGGCAATGAATGGTTTCCCGTTACTGATGGTCAGGTAACCTCTTCTTCTGTTGGGGCCGTAGCTGTAGCAGAAACCAACCCTGATATCGTCTATATCGGCATGGGTGAAGTACAGCTCAGAGGAAGTATTACTCAAGGTGATGGGGTGTACAAATCCTCAGATGGTGGAAAGTCATGGCGACATCTGGGCTTAGAAGAGACTCAAGCGGTATCCCGTATTCGGATACATCCAACTAATCCCGATATCGTCTATGTAGCTGCATTGGGACATCCTTATGGAAACAATGAAGAAAGAGGTGTATTCAGATCAAAAGATGGAGGGAGTACCTGGGATAAAGTGCTGTATGTCAGCGACAAAGCAGGTGCAGTAGACTTGATCATAGATAGAACAAATCCCAATATTCTTTATGCAACTACCTGGCAAGTATACAGGAAAGCATGGAAGATGTGGGGTGGAGGTCCTGATTGTAAATTATGGAAGTCCCTTGATGGTGGAGACACATGGATAGACTTGACGGCGAACCCGGGTATGCCCGAAGGACCGATAGGAAAAATTGGAGTAACTGTTTCACCGGCAGATCCGAACAGGGTTTGGGCCATTGTGGAAGCCAATAATGGCGGCGTATTCAGATCTGATGATGGTGGATGGACATGGAAGCAGACCAACGATGAGCGGAAGCTACGACAACGCGCTTTCTACTATTCGAGGATTTATGCGGATCCATGGGATAGAGAGACAGTGTATTGTCTGAACACAGGACTTTATCGATCCACAGATGGTGGTAAAACATTTGACGATCAGATACAAGTACCCCATGGAGACAACCACGACTTATGGATAGATCCTAACAATCCTCAACGGATGATTAATTCGAATGATGGCGGAGGCAACGTAACCGTCAATGGCGGTAAGACCTGGACGGAGCAAGACTATGTAACGACACAATTTTATCATGTGATGGCCACGTCTGATATCCCTTACCATGTGGCAGGCGCCCAACAGGATAATAGCACGCTGGCAATGCCAAGTGATGGATGGGGTCATCGTCAGGCAAGAGGACCCAACCATGGATGGTATTATGCCGTCGGAGGTGGGGAGAGTGGTTACATTACACAACACCCTACTGATCCAGACATTTTTTATGCCGGAAGTCAGGGAGCATTACTCACCAGATACAATCGTGACAATGGTCAGATAAGGGACATACAGGTATATCCTCGATTTTTTTCAGGTGATCCGGCGATGGATTTACCGGAGAGATGGCAGTGGACCTTTCCCATAGTCTTTGCTCACCAGGATCCAAACATAATGTATACATGCTCGCAACATGTATGGAAGACAACAGATGATGGGCAAAGTTGGACGCGGATCAGTCCGGATCTTACCTATGCAGATCCCGAGACCCTCGGCAAGACAGGAGGTATTATCACCATGGATATGAATGGACCAGAGATATACGCTACCGTATTTGCCTTAGCTCCTTCTTATCATGACATCAATACCATATGGGCAGGATCTGATGACGGCAAGGTTCATATCACTCGAAATGGCGGAAAAAACTGGTCGGATATTACACCTCCGGATTTACCTAAATTTTCACGCATAAGCATCATCGACGAATCCAGACATCATCCGGGTACATTATATCTTGCTGCTAACAGATATCAGGTGGATGACAGACAACCTTATGTATACCGAACAACTGATTATGGTAAGACCTGGAAGAAGATAATAACGGGTATAAAAGATGGTCATTTTGCAAGAGCGGTCCGTGAAGATCATATCAAACCAGGACTTTTGTTTTTAGGTACAGAGCATGGAGTCTATGTCTCTTTCAATGGCGGAGATAATTGGCAAAGCATTCAATTGAATGTCCCGGATACCCCTATTAGAGATCTTGTAATTAAAGATGATGATGTAGTACTTGGCTCTCATGGTCGTGGTTTTTGGATATTGGATGATATCGGTCCTTTGCGCCAAATGACAAAAACCGATTTCGAAAAAGGCCTTGTCGTATTCAATCCTACAGATGCGATTAGAAGTGTTACAGATGCCAAGGTGCAATATCATTTAAATGAAAAAGCTGATAGTGTTGTCATAGAGGTGCTTGATGCTGATGGTCTGCTTATAGATCGATTTGTGGGTACTGAAGAAGCACACAAAGTTGATCCAAATATTCCCTGGTGGAGACGAGGTGGCTCTTCTAAACCTACTACCGCTAAAGGCCTAAATGAATTCACATGGGATTCGCGATATAAAGGTGCTACTACTTTTGAAGGTATGATTATATGGAGTGCCAGACCGGCTCGGGGCCCAAAGGCACCTCTGGGTGATTATCAATTCAGGGTTACAGTCGGCGATGAGGTTATTACAAAGAATATTAGCATTGTGATGAATCCGAATTATGTTGGTATTACTAAAGAAGATCTGGATGAACAATTTGAATTGGCATCTAAGATTCGGGATAAAACAAGTCTCACCAACGAGACTGTTATTGAAATTAGAAAAATACGCGGTGCAATTAAGAAGGCAAATGTTGCCGAAATATCAAAAATGGCTGCTCCTTTTATAGAGAATATAACAGCTATAGAAGAAGAGCTATACCAGGTACAAAATCAAAGTAACCAGGACCCA
>JAJCYJ010000401.1 GCA_029262975.1 Saprospiraceae bacterium | reverse complement strand
AACTCAACCCCGATAGCCATTACTATGAATCCCATAATTCTCGATATGGCACGAATTCCGGCTTCACCCAATACCTTAAAAATATATGGGGAAGTTCGTAGCACGACATATACAACAATACCAATTGTGACAAGAGCAGAAACGACCATACCTCGGTCTATTAAAGAAGCATAGTCATAATAATATTGAATCATAAGTGAGATGGAGCCAGGTCCAGACAACAGCGGCATGGCAAGCGGTGTAAAGCTTATATCTTCCTTAACAAGAGCTTCTGCTTTTACCTTAGAGGTTATGGCACGGCTATGGGCCATTCGACCGGTCAATAACTGAGCACCAGAACCAAAAATGATGATGCCACCAGCTATTCTTAATGCGGTCAATGAAATACCGAAGAAAGAAAGAATCGCCGTTCCGGCCAGGAAGAAAACTAATAGGATCAGGGTAAAGTAGATACTCGCATGCAATGCTGTATTATTTCGTTCCTTCTGGGTAAAAGTAGGTGACATAGCCAGGTAGATGGGCACGGCACCGAGTGGGTTAACCACTGAAAACAATCCGGCAAATACTGCTAGGAAGATTTCTAACACGCCAGTTAACGATTTATATGGTTATAAATAATTTGAATAGACTTAGCCAACATTTCACCTCGATCTAAATCAGAAGTGTCGAGGTGGTATGCATCATCTGCTTTTCTTAACGGGCTATCTGTTCTGTTACTATCAATATTATCTCTCATAAGGAGGTTATCTCGAACTTCTGATTTGGAAATATTCATTCCTTTTTCTATCAATTCGGTATATCTTCTTTCTGTTCTTATATCAAGAGAAGCAGTAACATATAGTTTAACATCTGCATGAGGAAAAACTACGGTGCCAATGTCTCTACCATCCATGATGACACCTCCGGATTCGGCAAGTTTCCGTTGCTCATCAACTAAAAACTTGCGCACACAGGAAATGGTGGACACTTTACTTACTAATTCAGAAACTTTCATTGATCGAATTTTATCTTCGACAGCAATTTCGTTCATAAAAGTAATGGAAACACCATCTATAATCTCGAATGATATTTCGATCTCATTTAATACCTTTTGACAGGCGAGATCATCGTCGAGATTAATATTATGTTCATGCAAGTACAAGGTTACGGCCCGATACATTGCACCTGAATCGACATGTGTAATTTCAAGAACGGTAGAAAGGTCTTTTGCCAAAGTAGATTTGCCACTGGAAGAATGACCATCCAGAGCGATAAGTAACCTTTTTTTACGAAGTTTATTTATTTCGTGATTAACGAGCCTTATAGCCAGAACAACTCCGTGCGGAAGTAAATACAATTAATACTCATCTTCATTAAAAAGGAAGTCGTCTTTTCGTGGATAATCAGGCCAGATCTCCAGGATACTCTCGTATAATTCCCCTTCATCCTCAATTTCTTGCAAATTTTCGATCACTTCTAACGGTGACCCAGATCTCACAGCGTAATCGACGAGTTCATCTCTGGTCGCTGGCCACGGAGCATCTTCTAAATGATGTGCTAATTCTAAAGTCCAATACATTAATTCAATTGTTTAAATATAACACTGCTTAATACGAATAACTAGAACCAAATAGTTCCGTAGTCGTCGTGAAAATTTCGGCAAAAGTATCATTTTTAACAAGCTTTCCTAATATTAAGAAAACTTTAATATGAGATGAGACGATCATAGTATCATCATTGCATCCCCATAACTGAAAAATCTATACTTTTCTTTGACGGCCTCGTTATAGGCGTCAATGATTAATTCTGTACCAGCAAATGCGGCAACCATGATTAGAAGACTTGATTTGGGTAAATGAAAATTCGTAATCATGGAATTTGCTATGCTAAACTCATATTTCGGAAAAATGAATTTATTCGTCCATCCTTCTGCAGGTTTTAAAAGACCTGTAGCACTCACAGCAGATTCAACAGATCGCATGACAGTGGTTCCAACGGCGCACACTTTGCGACCACCCTTCTTATCCGTTTGATTTACAAGATCTGAAGTTTTCTGATCAATTTTGAAATACTCGGCATCCATTTTATGTTTTGACAAATCTTCAACATCTATGCTCCTGAATGTTCCAAGGCCAATGTGAAGGGTCAATTCTGCAAAATTGGTTCCTTTAATTTCAAGACGCTTCATTAGCTCCTTGCTAAAGTGCAATCCTGCTGTCGGTGCTGCTACTGCTCCGATCTCCTTTGCATAGATAGTCTGAAACCTCTCTAAATCAATATCTTCTGCATCTCTTTTGATGTATTTTGGAAGTGGGGTATGCCCCAGCTCCTCTAAGATGGCGCGAAATTCATCACGCGTACCATCAAAATAAAAACGAATAGTCCGTCCTCTGCTTGTTGTATTATCTACTACTTCTGCCACTAACCTGTCTTCGCCATCTTTATTCTTAAAGAAAAGCTTGTTACCTACACGAATCTTTCTCGCAGGATCTACAAGTACGTCCCAAAGAAAATTTTCCGAATTCAACTCTCTCAAAAGAAAGACTTCAATATTTGCTTCAGTTTTTTCTTTAATACCATACATACGAGCAGGAAAGACACGGGTGTTGTTAAACATTAATGTATCTCCGTCGTCAAAGTAATCGATTAGGTCTTTGAATATTTTATGCTCTATTTTACCGCTGTCTCTATGGACAATCATTAGTCGTGACTCATCTCTGTTAGGTGCAGGATACTCCGCTATTAAACCTTCAGGAAGATCATAATTGAATTGGGATAATTTAGCTTTCATTAAGGTGCTCTGTTGAAATTTTGCGCAAAAATAAAATTTTTATCTTCCTAACAGCCTTAGTCGATGTTTATTCGAAAACTAAAATGATATCAGGAAGTCTGAATTTGTCTATTATGAGTGATATTCAAATAGGCAGACGGAATAATAAAGCATTTGTGGATGGAATGGTTTCATTAATCTAAAATGATTTTGATATTGAGAGAATATTGTCACATTAGCGGCACAATCGGCTACTTATGATCCTTCTAAAGATTATTCGAGAAAGTTTTCGGATGGCTACATCACAACTCTTGAGTAACAAACTTCGTACCTTCTTATCCTTACTCGGCATTTCGATCGGGATTTTCTGTATTATCGCCGTTCTATCTGCAGTCGATTCATTAGAGAAAAATATTTTAAATGGCTTCTCTGAATTCGGTTCGGATGTTGTATATATTGATAAACAACCATGGACGGAAGACCCTGGATCAAACTTTTGGAAGTATTTAAAAAGACCAGTCCCTCATTTAAAAGATTATGAGAGTGTAAAAAAGAAATCCAAGTTGGCAAAATTGGTTGCCTACTGCTATTTTACTGTTGGTTCTACGATAAAAAGAGGTAGCAATAGCCTTGAGGGAGCGATCATTATGGGATCTACACCTGAATATGTCCAATTGCAGGATATGGAGTTACAGGAAGGTAGATTTTTCTCTACCTATGAATATCAAAGTGCTACAGATGTCGTCATTATTGGAAATACGATTAAGGAAGAAATCTTTGGAGAGGTAAATGCTGTCGGCAAGAATATAAAAATGCTTGGGCGACAATTCAAAGTTATAGGTGTCATAAAAGAAGAAGGGGAAAACTTTTTTAATTTCCTACAATTTGATGATATCGCGTGGATGGGTTTGAATACCATGCAGAAATTTTATAATGTAGGTAAACCTTATGGAAATGCGAATGGTGGACAATTACTAGCTGTCCAGGCCAAAGACGGAGTTACACTCGCTGAACTCAAAGATGAATTGACAGGTATCGTAAGAGCTTCCCGTAAAATAAGACCATTTGAAGAGGAAAATTTCGCGTTAAATGAAGTCTCTATGTTGGGAGATGCAATCGCTCCGGTTATATCCGCTATGAACATCGCTGGAATATTTGTAGGAATCTTTTCACTGATCGTCGGCATGATCAGTGTGGCGAATATTATGTTCGTCTCGGTAAAAGAAAGAACGGGTTTAATAGGTGTTAAAAAAGCACTTGGTGCGCGTCAGTTTTTCATTCTCATGGAATTTCTTCTTGAATCTATTTTCCTATGCATCGTTGGTGGTGCGATGGGTCTACTTTTTGTCTTCCTCTTATTGAAAGGTATTTCTGCAGTCATTCCATTTGAGATGTGGTTGTCCTTTACTAATATTATGATTGGTGTAACCGTATCGGTAAGTGTCGGAATTATTGCAGGTATGATTCCCGCCTTTCTAGCCAGCAAATTAGATCCTGTTGTAGCCATGCGCGGCTAAATAATGAGTTGAGACGCCCTTTAGTCAATAGATATCAATCGTAGTTCATACGATCCCTGATGGTGCCATCTTTTCTGTGAATTATGACACTTGACTGATAATTGATAGCTATATCTCTGGCTCGATTTATAGCGTCTTCCTGGAGATCATATACAGATGTGACCCGTTCATTACCTTCTCCGCGTACGGCCCAGCCGTCCTCATGAGGTACCACGTGCTGATTATGAGTTTTTCGTCTCGGCATGGATGATTTAAATACGATGCGCAGTATTTTCTTTAAAAGATTAATCCAGAATTCAGGTTCTGAGATTTTAGCCATAGCGAACAACTTATTTTAAGAGAATAAAGATAGCGATATAAATTATGGGCAGATAAAGATTAAAGAATGGGGTTCAAGTTTTCTTAGTCACCAAAGTAATCGCCTTAAATCTGATTGTGGTCCTCCTTAAAAACAAAAGCCCCCGTGGATGCGGGAGCTTTCTCAGTGTTTCATTTAATTCTGATCACAAACCTTGTAAAAGGGTGTAATTTATGGATCTATACGGCAGCTTTGACTATTTCCTTAAATGAATCAGGGTGATTCATGGCTAGATCTGCAAGTACTTTTCGGTTGAGCTCAATACCTTTATTGGCTAAGCCGTGCATCAACAGAGAATAGGTTGTACCGTTGTTACGGGCACCTGCATTAATACGACTGATCCAGAGTTGACGGAATTCTGTCTTTTTCTTCTTTCTGTCTCTATAGGCATAAGTAAGTGCTTTCTCAACAGCATTTTTTGCTACTGTGTAGACATTACTTCGAGCACCAAAATATCCCCTGGCGGCTTTTAAGATCTTCTTTCTTCTTCTGCGCGATGCAACAGAGTTAACTGAACGTGGCATGTTTTATATATTTATTTTAAGCCTAAAAGATGTTTGATACGCCCTTCATCCGCCTTTGAGACGAGTGCTGAATCACGCAGATTCAACTTGGCTCTCTTTGATTTATTCCTCATCATATGAGAGGTCCTGGCCTGAAATCTTTTTATCTTTCCTGACCCCGTTACCTTAAATCTCTTCTTAGCGCTTGAGTGTGTCTTTACTTTGGGCATATTATCACTTTATCAAAATGGAGCGCAAAGGTATATTTTCTGGTTATAGTACACAACAGTATCGTGGATTTTATTCCGAGGAGGTCAAAATATATTTTATTTTTTTATATATGTGGCGATTCATCAAGTTAAAACCCTAGTTCAGATAAGAATGTGAAACCCAAAATTTTAAAATCCTGAAAATTCTCGTCTCGTCTGCCGGCAGGCTGAAACAGACAAAAGTGCCATCTGGATCACTGATTATACTGATTTAAGGATTTCACGGATTCGTTTCAGAGTTAAATATTTAGCGGAATAAAAAATGTATCAAATTACTTTTATGGTATCAGGCGATAAAGTTCATAGCACTTTGCCAAAATTCTGTTAATTCTAAAATTCTGAAAATCCCCGCCTTCTCGGCCGGCAGGCTGATTCAGACAAATAAAAAAGTGCCTAAGTGTCTTCACAAGGATTATCAAACTGGCAGCTGCGAATCCTGAAAACCCTGAAAATCAAGGTTCAGACAAAAGTGCCATCTGGATCACTGATTATACTGATTTAAGGATTTCACGGATTCGTTTCAGAGTTAAATATTTTGCTAAAGAAAAAATAGTAAATAGCACTTTGCCATAATTCTGTTAATTCTAAAATTCTGGAAATCCCCGCCTCGTCGGCCGGCAGGCTGATTCAGACAAGATAATGTGCCTAAGTGCTCAGGTGCCTATGTGCCTTCACGAAGATTACTATTCTAGAAGCTGCGAATCCTGAAAATCC
>JAJCYJ010000400.1 GCA_029262975.1 Saprospiraceae bacterium | reverse complement strand
AGTACTTCATGATCTGTCATCCTCAAGAGTCGGTCTTCACTTAAGAGGAGTCCCATTGTCCGGCCTTGAATCCCTTGAATTCTCTCAAGGTTGCCACTTGCTTCTTTTCTAGCCAGAACATCGGCATTAATCAACCATTTGGGTGTGGTAAATAACTGTTCATTTAAGAAGCTAAAAGCTCTTTTTTGTTTGTCTCTATGTACTGGGACGTAAACGGGGCTATTCTGTTCATAGGTCTTAAAGTCCTCGATGACGCCTCCCACATTGGCAGTTACATGACCCATGTATCTTCTGAATTGGCCATAAATCTGATCATAGATTTCATTCATATCATCAAATCGAGCACCTTCATCGCTAGTCCAGTCAAGTAACATAGGCACAATTCTTTTTAAGTTTTCGATACCATATGAATTGGCGATCATACTATCATCACCAAGGTCTTCGGTTTGTGCACTGGGGTCAACCGGTCCACGATTAGCTCTTCCATATCTATAGATTGGGTTATCAGACCTTGATTTTACCCATTCGTTTAGTGTTGCCTTTTCGTCATCTGCCGTATCTGCACCAGGTATTAATTTATAACCGTAAATAATCGACCACAGGTCATATTCACCGATTTGTGGATATAACTGTGTGACACCGTCACCAGGTTGGGCTACATAGTTGAACCTTGCATAGTCCATAATAGAAGGTGCTGTACCATGTGTATTAGTAAACGAGGCAGATCGCAGCGAATCAACAGGGTAGGCTACACTTGATCCCATATTATGTGGCAATCCAAGTGTATGACCTACTTCATGGGCTGCTACGAACCTGATCATTTCGCCCATAATATCATCAGGCATTTTGGTATTGCGGGCATTTTCATTTATAGCTGCAGTCTGAACAAAGTACCAATTTCTCAGAAGGTTCATTATGTTGTGGTACCACATGATATCACTTTCTAATATCTCTCCTGTACGGGGATCATGTACATGGGGTCCCTGGGCGTTTTGTATATCAGTTGTGATATATCGAATCACACTGTATCTGGCATCTTCAGGGCTCCAATCGGGGTCTTCCTCTTTTGTAGGTGGATCCTTTGCGATAATTGCTTCTTTAAATCCAGCTGCTTCAAATGCCTTTTGCCAGTCTTCGACACCTGCTTTAATAAACGGTGCCCATTTTCGAGGCGTAGCGGGATCTATATAATAGACTATTTGTTTCTTTGGTTTGACCAGTTCACCCCTTGCATATGCAGCAGGGTCAACTGGATCGAGTCTCCATCTTGTAATATATCGATTTTGAAATGCCTTTTGTTCGTCGCTACCATAGTCAGTTTGTCTCATAGAAAAATATGCAACTCTCGGATCATAATGTCTTGATATCCAAGGATCTTCAGGCAGTACAATAAAGCTCTGATTCATTTCTATTGAAAGCGTTTCGGTTATTTTATTATCCGGTATCTTCTCACTGCCATTGTAAGTGAGGATATGTCTTACTTCAATGTTCGTAGGAAACGCAGTCATTTTTGTAATAAAACTCCTGCTTTTATCAACCCCCTTCACGCCGAAATTCTTTTCTTGCTGCGGGAACATGGCACCGATCATATCGATATCAGAATTAAATAATTCATCTACTTCGATGACATAACCTGCGGAATCCTTTGATAAAGCCTTTATGTCGAACGTCTTTATTATCGGCTCAAAATTATTATTCTTCACCGATTGATAAATTGGAAGTTCTTCGCTTGCCACACTATTATATGATACAGATCGCAACAATAATTTATTATCCATTTTTTGCCATCGAATCACTTGCTGCGGTCTTGATTTTACACCCGCACCTCCAAAGTTCAAATTCTTCACAAATCCGGATATTCGACTGACCACAAGGATTTCTTTTTCGAGGATAGAGTCACCTAATTCAAAGAAATTTTTATCGTCCACTTTATGTGTATTCCACAACCCTGAACCCGATATAGCCTCTTCTGTAATTACGTCTTCAAAAGCTTTTATTTTACTTTCCTTTTCCTTTTTCTCTGGTTTTTTTTCTTCAACTATAGGCTCTTCCTTTTTTTTCTTTTTAAATATTTGGGCCTTCCCTTCGTAAGAGAAAATCATCAATAATGACAGCGTTAATAGCATCGAAAAAAGTCTCATCTTAATATTTTTAAATTGGTGCCACAACATAGGAAATTACCATTGAAATTTGGCCATTCCATTGCTTAGAGAACGTTTTATTTATACCTGAGGACAACCTGAATACATAAAGTAACATCACCTGCAATTCATTGAGTGCTGTTCTTTTCCTTCAGCGGACTTCATTGGTAACGCAATACAGGATGATTCGAATCATATCGCTCAGCATAAAATATAAGATTCATTCTTAGAAAATTAGTTGTAAAAAAGCTCAACAAAGTTGGAACATTGCAACTTTCATAAGTAGAAAAACTCCAGGCGACAGAAGTACCTGGAGTATCTATTCTTTAATGGATCAATATTAATTTTCGAGTAATTGCGATATGGTCTGATTCCAATTTATATAAATAGATTCCACTTTCTAATTGAATACCATTATTAGATAACCCATTCCAAGAAAATTTATGTACACCTGCTTGCAAAATCCCTGAATGCAACACCTGAATTATTTGTCCCCTGAGATCGTAAATGAGCATATTTAAATTTTCCGTTACCGCAATCTCCACGGATATTGTAGTTTGGTTTTGGAACGGATTCGGATAATTTTGTAACAATTTATATGCTCCGAATGAAGGCGAATTTATTTCGTTATTTCTTATTTCTGAAGTATAAATAGAACCAGAGTTGCACGAACTAGTTTCGACATAACCCGCGGCAGCTCCGTCATCTATTGCGGGGTTACCATTTTTACTTTTGGGCACCAAGACCTGGCACGTTGCAGTCCCCGTATTACCATTGCCGTCATCCAGAGAAAGATGAAGTGTGTACACCCGACCATTACCATTTCCCTGTCTTTCTTTTCGTAGACTGACATTTTTACAATCATCGCTAATAATAATATCATCAACTGTGTTACCATCTCCTCCACCACCTTTCCCTTTAACATCTTCCGGCTCATCACTTGATACAGAGGATATCACGACATCGGAAATATTCAAATCTAAGTGGCAATTATCACTCACCGCAGTTACACAATCCGCTATATCAATTACTTGATAACTGTGATTAGGAGGCCATAGTTCAATGGCATTGTTGATCGTAATTATAACAGGGTTGGTTATATCATCTACCACAACAGTCTGGATTTGTTGACTTTCATTTCCATTGCCATCATTATAATTCCAAGTGACCATAAATGTTCCCTGGTCATTATAGTCAAGTGGATCGCTGGTCGTGGCGATTATAAGGCCTTCACAATTATCTGTTGCTGTAGGCGCACTTATTACTGAAACACCGCATTCTCCTGTAAGATCTACAAGATCGGCAACATCTGGGACAGGTGCCGTTACATCGTCCACTATAACTGTCTGTGTTTGCTGACTTTCATTTCCATGGCCATCATCATAATTCCAAGTGACCATAAATGTTCCCTGGTCATTATAGACAAGCGGATCACTAGTCGTGGCGATTAGAAGACCTTCACAATTATCTGTTGCTGGAGGCGCACTTATTACCGAGACACTACATTCTCCTTTAAGATCGGCAAGATCGGCAACATCTGGGACTGGTGCCGTTACATCGTCGACTATGACTGTCTGTGTTTGTTGACTTTCATTTCCATTGCCATCATTATAATTCCATGTAACTATAAATGTCCCCTGATCATTATAGACGAGCGGATCACCGGTAGTGGCGACTACAAATCCTGAACAATTATCTGTAGCGTTTGGAGATGAAAGGCTTATCATACATTCGTCAATCGCATTAGGTAAAGAAGTAATATCAGGAACAGGATCTGAATTATCAGACACCAGGACTGAGATATCTTGTATGCAAGTACCGCCATTCCCGTCATTTGCAGAAACAGTAACGATGTTAGATCCTAAAGAGAGAATAGTAGGGTTTACTGACACAGATAGTGGATCTCCGTCAGGATCAGATAATCCAGTGACATCAGATGAAGAGATGATAGCTTGACAAGATGAGTTTGCCACTTTGTCAGAAATGAAGGCGCCACTACAATCAGGAGCTTGATTTGATCCATCATCATTTATGATAGTTGCAGTGCCTGTTGAAACATCGAGAAAAAAGCTGGGTGAACCAACAGACGGATTAAACAACTCAAGTTGAAAAGTTTCATCAGGTTCAAAATTGGTATCACCATTTACAGTAACTGAAATGTTGAATGTTTCCACTCCTGGGCCCTGACCTATATCGTCCAATTGCCCGGAAACATCCACGTAATCATTATCGGATGTCGTAGCCGTAAGGTCGTTAATACGCCAATCCACAATCACATTAACTGCTGCACATGGATCACATGTCACAACAAAAGTCACGGTTGTAGTGCCCGAGTTACCTTCTACAACTGAGGGATTTGAAATACTGCTGATTCGAGCAGGTTGTCCTGTAATTTCGTGGGAGAAATTGAAGAAAAACAACAAGATGAAACAACAAATCGGAAATCTTGAAACCAGGCTAAACTTTTTCATATTCTTGAGTTAGTTTATGTACTAGCTCACCGTACGGTGCATGACTTAGCCATATATTATCTAATGGACTGAAAACGAAAGGTGATTACTTATGATATTAGCCTGGATGAAATCGGTGGTTGTGCGTGTGTTCGAACAGGCGTCCAAAAAAAAAATATTAGGTGCCCTGTAATTGATAGCTAATACAGTATTTCTGCCAATACTGGCATTGAATTAAATCTAAGAATAAAATTTCAAAATGACAAAGATAAGAGAAGAGTTTCTAATGAAAATTCAATCTTCGAGGTCAGATTCAGTATGTCCAAGTGCTTTTAAAAGTTCCTGATCCAGGCTGTATAACACATCTTCACGGCCAGAATAGTAACCTCTGGTAAAGCGTTTTGATTTTGTACCAATTTGCATTTGCTCACATACTTGCCAGTCTTGTTGGTTAGTCAGATCCCAAAACTGTACTGCCGACTTAATTCCATTCTTGGCGTTCTTATTTTCAATCACATCAGGGTGAAATAACCAATAACAGTCATTTATAATCTTTCCAGGGCCTAATGGTTGAATGTGGTGAAAAAGTACAAAATCAGGATGAGGAGTAAGCAGCATATTAGGAAACAGGGAATAATAATATATCCGTTGTAAGTCTTCACCTGAGACGTTACAAACGGGTGGGGCGGCAGCCTTGCCATCCATTGTCATACTTCCTCTTTCATTAACCAAATCCATAAATCCTCCTATGACCGCACCTTTACTGTAATCGTGCTGAGCAGATTGTACAGGGGTCCATTGAGAAAGCAAGGGATGGACCCCCGGACAATGGTAACATTCCTGGTAATTTTGTAATATTAATTTCCAATTGCATTTTAGCTCATATCTTATGTGATGGGCGATCCGTAAAGATGCCATATTCCAATCAGAGAATTTGCCAATCAGCGCCTCCATTTGAATTTCAAAAGGTTCAGGGTTGTGTGCAAGTGAAATGAATATAAAACCTTCCCAGTTATTTACATGAGCTTGATGAAGGCGACATTCACTTTTTAAAAATCCATTTCCTTCTTTCATCAAAGGTGCAGCCAATAATTTACCATCTAAACCATAAGTCCAGGCATGGTAGGGACATTGAATTGTTTTTTTTGAAAAAGTTCCTTTTTCTTCTGTACAAAGTTGCGTGCCCCTATGACGGCATAAATTAAAAAATGCATTTATCTCATTTTGTTCATTTCGTACAATGATAAGATGTTCGTCTTCTATTTGGACCAGTTTATAATCCCCAACTGAAGGTATTTCTTCAGCGCGAAGAGCATATATCCAGAACTTACAAAAAATCTTTTCTATTTCTTCGTCATAGATTTTACGGCTATGATAGTATCGTCCGGGCAAGGTTCTAAGACCATCAATTATCGGATAATCGACACCTCTTTTGGTAAATTTATTTTTGACTTTTTTATGCAACAAAACTTCGAAAACTGTAAGGTGAACTTCAAATGACTAATAGCAAATAAAACAAAATGGCCTGATTTATTTCTATTATCCACCATTTTTTTGTCGATCTAATTTTTCCACTTGATCCAGAACTTTTTGCTTTTGCTTCAATTTGAATGCTATTAATTTATCTGTAATTAATTGATCTGAAGTGCCTATGATCTCAGTTGCCAGGATTCCAGCATTCTTTGCCCCATTCAGAGCCACGGTTGCTACAGGAACTCCATTTGGCATTTGTAGAATACTTAAAATACTGTCCCAGCCATCAATTGAATTCGAAGATTTTACAGGGACTCCAATAACAGGTAAATGTGTCAAAGAGGCCACCATACCGGGTAAATGAGCAGCTCCTCCTGCTCCGGCAATAATTACTTTGATACCCCGGTCATATGCACCTTTTGCATAATCAAACATTCGCTCCGGAGTCCTGTGAGCAGAGACAATTGTAATTTCGTACGGAATGTCCAGAACGTCAAGAAATTCAGCAGCCTGGGACATTATAGGTAAGTCTGATTGAGATCCCATGACAATACTCACGATTGGTTTAGTTGACATATTTTTTATTTAGTAATGACCTGTAAGTTACGCTTGATGAATTCATACTGCTCTATCAAGTGTTGATATTTGTGACCTAGAATAGTAATATGACCCATTTTTCGAAATGGTTTGGTATCTGATTTTCCATATAAATGAACATGGACACCCGGTAGTGCAAGGATTTTTTCCAATCCTTCATAATGAACAGGGCCAGTATGACCTTCATCCCCTAAAATATTCATAAGCAAGGAGGGGACAAGCGTGTTC
>JAJCYJ010000399.1 GCA_029262975.1 Saprospiraceae bacterium | reverse complement strand
AAGGCAAGTCTGCGTATATGGTTTTGGAGAATCTGATACGGTGATATTTTGAATTATATTTTGATGGGATGATTCTGAAATTAGGATTCTCTAGCATCTATTTCCAATTATACTTTTCAAGTGGAATATTCATTGATTTTTATTTGCCATCCATTTGTGAAAGTCATTTACACCCCGTGCTGTATATGGGTGAGGTTGGATATGGCTAACTGATACTTTGTCATTTCTCTTGGCTTCAATCAGGTTAAATCGATTTTGCAGACGCAGCCAGTAGCCTCTGGAGAGTCCAAAGTATTTTGATATCCCTAAATACGTGTCGGCCGTAATCCGGCGAATACCTATGACAATCGAAGTAATACGATTTGTGGGTTCTGCAATGGCTTTGGCCAGTTTGGTCATTGACATGCCGATTTCATCCATAAATTCTTCTTGCAAAATGATCCCTGGATGTGGGTTGCGAATTTCTTTAGCCATGGGATACTCCTTTTAATGATTATCAATGATATGTACTTTGCTAACAAAACTTAATAATGTATCATTGTCTCTAGTTTCCCAAAGCAAAAGCAACAACAAAATCTCCTGTTTCTACCCCGATTTTACCATGTCCTCCAGCAGCAATGATTACAAATTGTTTACCATTTTCATCTTCATAACTCATTGGGGTGGCAATACCACAGCGAGGTAATTCCGTCTCCCAGACCAATGATCCATTTTTAACATTATAAGCACGAAATTTGCTATCCAATGTAGCCGCAATAAATATTAAGCCACCTTTAGTTACCATAGCTCCTCCGGCATTTGGTAAGCCATAAGGTTGTCCAGCTGACTTGCCTAATTCAATTTCCCATGCTAATTGACCAGTAGATAAATTCACAGCTGCTAAAGTGCCCCAAGGTGGTGGATTCATAAGTTGAAGGTTATTTGAAATAAGCGTTTTTCTTCTCATGCCATAAGGGGTACCATCCTGTTTTGATACTTCGTAACCTTCGCTATTTGCATTCATATTATCGTATTCCTGAGCAGGAAATAATTCTACATACGTAGCATATCGGCATGTATTGGCAATTAACAATTGGTTCTCTGTATCAAAAGCTACACTTCCCCAATTTATACCTGAACCATTCCCAGGGTATAAAATTGTGCCTTTTAAACTAGGCGGTGTGAAAATGCCGTCGTAACGTGCATCTTTAATCACTTCATAGTTTTGTAATCGTTCTTTTTTCGTTGCTCCCCAAATATTTTCTTTGGTCATAGGCTTTTGCCCCATTAAATTGGGCAAGCTAGAAAAGGGTTGAGTAGGAGCCGTATATTCTTCAGGAATATCTGATTTTGGAACGGGTCTTTCTTCGATAGGATAAATCGGCTTACCAGTTTCACGGTGAAGAACAAAAAGGTTTCCGGTTTTAGTAGCTTGTACTAAGGCAGGAATTATTTCACCATTCTTCTCAATATCCACTAAAGCTGGCTGAGCCGCTACATCATAATCCCATAAATCATGATGGACCGTTTGAAAATGCCATACCAATTCCCCGGAAGAAGCCTGTAAAGCCACTATAGAATTGGCATAGCGGTTATCTCCTGGTCGAAGACCACCAAAAAAATCTGGACTGGCGCTTCCTGTTGGAATATATACCAAGTCTCTTTCCGGATCTGTGGACATAATTGACCATGCATTTGCCGCTCCTACTGGACCTGTAAAATCTTTACGGGAAGTGCCTAAGGGATCCCACACCCATTTTTTTTCACCACTTCGTAAATCATATGCCCTAACCACACCGCTACCGATATCCGCTTGCCAATTGTCTCCGATGGAAGACCCTACAACAACCACATCGTGGATTATCGCTGGAGGGGAGGTTATTTGATGATCACGTGGACTGGGAGCATAGATTCCATCATGCAAATCGACGATACCATCCTCTCCAAATTCTTTACATACTTTTCCTGTGACCGCATCTATTTTAATTAATTTGGCGTTGATAGTCCCTAATAAAATACAATTTCTGCAAGCTTGGTTTTCTTGAAGTTGCGTGTCAATCCATGCAGAAACCCCTCGTGAAGTTAATTCTGAAAAATTTGTATTTCGACTGATTTGCGGGTCATAACTCCAAACTTCTTCCCCAGTGGTCGGATGAAGGGCTATTACTTTTCCATAGGCCGTAGGTAAGTAAAGTAAGCCATTAAAAATTATGGGTGTAGCTTCAAAAGTAAGCTTCTCCTTTATGACACTGCCTTGACCTAATTCTCCAGTTCTGTATGTCCAGGCTATTTTTAATTTATCAATATTGTCTAAGTTTATTTCATTCAAAGAGGCATAACGATTTCCACCATTATCTCCCCCATATGCGTACCAACCTGAATAATTTTCACTTTGGCTCTTTTGAGTAATCCCTTTCTCATTTTGACAAGATGAAAAAGATAAAAAAAGACTTACTATAAACGTAAAGAAGAAGATTTCTTTATGCATAATTTATAATGTTTGCTCAACCCAATAATAGACAACTAAACTTAAAGAATGTTGATTTCTATATTGTTTTCAGGCTATGAAGTGAATTAAGGTGATCTTGATGAATATAAGTAGTGGTAAAGTATATAATTCAAGAGGATAACTTAGACTCAACAAGATTGTTGTCCTGATAGAAGGTGCATGTAAATGGTTCGTGTTATAGAATTCCAGTTTCAATTCTATCCTAAATCAAATTCAGGACTACCTTAATGAAAATTGTTTGTCTTGAGATTTTTTTTATCCCCAAGGCATTGAATTGCTCTTGACTAGATGATAATTGTAATCATGATTGTATTTCAATTTCTTTTTCAATCAAAGAAATGATCTCTTCAATTACATGTGTTAAAGGGATGTAATAAGAATCGACAGCAGATTTCTGAACTAAACCATAGAAGACGATAGTATTCAAGAAGTATGTTGATTTAAATAAGGACTTATTCGATAAGGTGCCACTATAATTGTCACCAACATCGGATGAGATATCTATAGAGAGCAAGGCCGCCATGCTTCCTTTTTGTCTTATGAAGACACCCATTTCGGATCTCAGTCTAAGGATTTCCTCTTCTTGAACTCGTATTCGTGCCACTCTTTTTTCAAAACCTGCGAGATGTTGCTTAAGCTGACTGTTCTCTAATAATTTAAGACTTCCAGAGCTTATAATTTCTAACAAGGCACCATTGCTTGGGCTATAGACGGTTACATTATTTAAATCATTAAATACTTGCCCAATTCTTTGCTCAGACACAGTATCAAGTACCTGAGGGTTGAATAAAATGCGTATATTCTCTGCTCCTATGGATAACCCTTCTGAGATTTTGATTGTCTTTTCAAGCAGTGCCAAATTAAATTCAAATTCTTCGTGCAATGAATTCAAATAAGATAAAGCAGTTTTGCGCTCTTTATGCCGTTCATTAATATTATTAATTGCCAGGGCGATAAGGATTCCAATCACTACAAGAATTATTTCACTAATGGCATAAAGCAGATACCTGCCTACCTGCCCGGAAGATTCCAATCGAGCAGTCGGGCCTACCTGCAAGTCAGAGCTACTCAACTTACCTTCTTGTCCGGAAGGCTGGCCTGCCTGTCGGACAGGCAGGTTTTTAGTCAATAGTTGTCGTCTGATTTTTCTAAAGAATTTTATCATTACTTATTTGTTGATCATAATACGGATGGACGTGGACTGTGTCACCGATAATCAATACCCTATATTCCCAAGATAATCATCAAATCCCGATATCGGTTGTTAGCATGGTAAATAAATTTACTAGAGAGAAATTGAGCTCATATGTTGAGATAATTTCAGATTGTCTAATTTGTGTGATGAAAATCAACGTTTAGGCTATATACTATTGCTGAATAAGGGGCGTGTTTGCATTCTAACCATTGTTGAAATATTCACGGCAATGCGAAAATGCTTCTTTCGTAGTCACACTACTTATTGCCAAACGGTTGATCACATTGGTACCATCTCTTCTTCTTTTGAACTAAATTTTGGACCTTCCATATAACCATTGTTTTCTGTACCATCAAAAATGTAACATTTAATGGTTGTCTTATAAGAATGGGCCCCATTATTGGAGGCCTTACTTTTACAACCAAAACGTATTTACTCTTTGAGAGACAGGACAAATTTATAATGCGGTTTAGAAGTCTTGGCATCGATAAGTATTATGTATTGTCTAACAATAAATTGACACAAAGCTTTAAACGTCTAAGTATGTTCCAAACCAAAATAGAAAATGCTAATTTGCTGCATCGAAACATTATATATGCTCGGCAATTCCTTAAAGAGTAGCGCGACAATGAGGTTTTTTTATACAAATTTACTTTTAACCTGTGCTATGATCTGTCTTTTGACACCTATGGGTTTTTCACAGTGGTCCCAATTAGGAATCGATATCGATGGGGAAGCCGCGGGTGATCGATGCGGTTGGTCTGTATCCCTTTCAGCCGACGGCACCCGGGTCGCCATTGGGAGTCCCAGAAACGATGGAGCAGGATTTAGTGCCGGTCATGTCAGGATTTATGAATTAATTGCTGGAACCTGGACCCAGGTTGGGGCAGATATCGATGGAGAAGGCGGATCTGATGAATCAGGCACGTCTGTATCCCTTTCTGCCGATGGAACCCGGGTTGCCATCGGAGCTCCATTCAACGGTGGTGCAAGAGGATTTACTGGTCATGTCAGAATTTATAAATTAATGGCTGGATCCTGGATCCAGGTTGGAGCTGATATCGAAGGGGAAAGGGACGGTGATCAATCTGGCATTTCTGTATCCCTTTCTGCTGATGGTAGCCGGGTCGCTATTGGAGCTGACCATAACTTTGGAACAGGAATGCGTTCCGGTCAGGCGAGAATCTATGAGTTAAACTCCGGAATCTGGACCCAGGTTGGTGCCGATATCAATGGAGCAGTTACCGGTGATGAATCTGGCCGGTCGGTATCCCTTTCTGCAGATGGTAGTCGGGTCGCCGTTGGGGGTCCAATGAACGACGGAGCAGGAAATAATGCTGGTCATGTGAGGATATATGAATTAATGGCTGGAGCCTGGACCCAGGTTGGGATCGATATTGATGGAGAAGCCGCTGGTAATGTTTCTGGCTGGTCTGTATCCCTTTCTAATGATGGCACCCGGGTCGCCATTGGGGCTCCCGGCAACCATGGAGCAGGATATAATGTCGGTCATGTCAGGATTTATGAATTAATCGCTGGAACCTGGACCCAGGTTGGGACCGATATAGATGGAGAAGATTCCGGTGATTATTCTGGCTGGTCTGTAGCCCTTTCTAACGATGGAAACCGGGTCGCCATTGGGGCTATCTTCAACAGTGGAGCAGGAAGTAATACCGGTCATGCCAGGATTTATGAATTAATCGCCGGAATCTGGACCCAGATAGGGGCGGATATCGATGGGGAAGCTGCCGGTGATCGATCTGGCATTTCTGTATCTCTTTCTGCCGATGGTAGCCGGGCCGCCATTGGCACTCCCTTCAACAATGGAGCAGGAGGTAGTGCCGGTCATGTCAGGATTTATGGGCCGTGTCCTGATTTAACAGCTGCAGCACCCATAGCTCAGGTATCTTCAGAAAGTATCTGCACTGTTTTTGGTGGGACACTGATGGGTGGCGTTATAGCAACACCGAGTGGCAGTTGTCCGGTAGGAAGTATATTGATGTACAGCACAGATGGGATGACTTTTTCAAGCACATTGCCTGAATATGATCAGGTAAATGCCATTACAGTTACGACAAGATGTGATTGTGATGGTATAACTGGAATGAGTCCAACAAGTGCTGTGACTACCATGCCAGGCACGTGTCCGATTTGTCCTGATTTAACAGCTGCAGCACCCATAGCTCAGGTATCTTCAGAAAGTACCTGCACTGTTTTTGGTGGGACACCGATGGGTGGCATTATAGCAGCACCGAGTATCAGCTGTCCGGTAGGAAGTACATTAATGTACAGCACAGATGGGACAACTTTTTCAAGCACTTTGCCTGAATATGATCAGGTGAACGATTTCACAGAAACTACAAGATGTGATTGTGTTGAAGGATCTGATATAAGCCCAACAAGTGCTGTGACCACCATGCCAGGTACATGTCCGGTTTGTCCCGATTTAACAACTGCAGCACCCGTAGCACAAGTATCTTCAGAAAGTACCTGCACTGTATTTGATGGCATACCGATAGGTGGGGTTATAGCAGCCCCAAATAGCAGCTGCCCGATGGGAAGTACATTAATGTACAGCACAGATGGGGCAACTTTTTCAAGCACATTGCCTGAATATGATCAGGTGAACGCTATCACAGTAACTACAAGATGTGATTGTGTTGAAGGATCTGATATAAGTCCAACAAGTGCTGTGACCACCATGCCAGGCACGTGTCCTATTTGTCCCGATTTTACTGGAGTAATTCCTGCACTTCCTATAGCCACAGAAAGTATTTGTAATATGATCATGGGAATGCCAATGGGAGGAAGCCTGGAAGCTCCTGTAGATTCCGGTTGTCCTATCGGCTCTTCCCTGGAATATTCGCTTGATGCTGTCAATTTTTTTTCTATAGTACCAGAATATGATCAGGTAAATTCAATGACAGTGACGACAAGATGTGCTTGCGATAATGATGGTAGCATATTCAGTCGTACATCTATTCTTTCAACTAGTCCCGGTCTTTGCCCACTCGAATTAACATTTAATTCGCTTAACATGCTTATGTTCAAAGATCCTTGTAGTTGTACAGATCCCACCAACTGTGACGTAGCTGGAGTGACTTTTTTTCATGATACTTTATTGATTACTGGAGGAGGAGCTACAAATCTTATCATTACAACAGTTGGAGGAGCTACAGATTTTTACATAGATGTACCATGTTTTGGTGGAGGTCCTTCATTGATTCCTTCAGGTATGCAGATTCCAGAAGTACCCATTGGATCTGGCATGTATAAAATCGAATTTTGGAGACCATCCGGTACTATTCCGATTTTATCAGTGATGGAGGGTGGACTCGTTACTCCGATTCCATCAGAGGTGTTTGATCCTGCTTGTGCGCAACAGGCGTGCATAATAATTATTCCCACCCTCGGACAATGGAGTATAATCTTATTAAGCCTTCTTTTGATGATATTGGGCATTATTGGGTTGGCGAAAAGTCCGTCAATAAGTCATGAAAAGCATTAAAATAATTCGTATGAGTTATGGATTCTTGAATCGGACAAAATCATGATCTGATTAAAAGTATCTCAGTTATTTTGTGATAAATTTGGGTTGAATCGGACAAATAATCAGTTTAATAATCGGTCGTTTTATGAACTCTTACTACATTTCAATTTTCAACAGTTATTTGCCTAAAATAAGTATAAAGAATTGGTCAACAATGCTTCAATTAAACAGCTCAAACTACAAAAATTCACCTCCAGAAAAACTGCAGTTCGCTTCATTTAATGGTAACATTAGTTCATCCTGGATTTGTCATAGAAATAATTCTATTGCATGCTCATGAAGTCCAACTTTGTCCTCGATGAGATAAACTGAATAGAAGTTCCAGTCATCAAGGTGTTATCGGGTCAAAACCACCGGTTCATTCAAATATAGTATTTGATCATTTCCCAACAGCTGATATGAAAGCAACACTACGTACATTCCAACTCCAGCTTTGTGACCGTTAAATGTACCATCCCAGGAATTCTCAATATTGCTAGTAGAAAAAACGAGTCCGCCCCAACGGTCAAAAATATTTAATTTATATTCATTCAAAATGACTGAACTATTCACTTTATATGTGTCATTTATTTCATCACCATTGGGTGAAAATACATTCGACAGATAAATGTGATGCGCTACTTCATCGATAATAGAAATAACCAATGTTATTATGTCTACACATTCATTAGTGCACAAAACAGGTTGATTAAAATTGGCAACAACATTGTCATCAAACAGATTGACTTAGACAATAGAAGTATCAAAAATTCCATACCTATTTTCGGTAATTACAAAAACACGCTTGGCATCATTGACTTCAAATTCGGTCTGATCAATCAAATGGGAG
>JAJCYJ010000398.1 GCA_029262975.1 Saprospiraceae bacterium | reverse complement strand
TTGGACAATGCCTTCCCTGATCTTTTAGTATAGGGTATGTCATTGACCAACATACCTTCTATCTGCATTAAATATAGTGGTTTTGCAAGATGATAATCTATTCTTTAGAAGATACTTGCCGTTTATGATAATTTGATGCACCATTTTCTTTCAATCTCTTGCTTGGTATGCCACATTTTCTTAATTATGTACACAGGTCTAGTCTTCAGCATTTGTTATCTGTTACCCTTTCGCAAATTGGTTCGATATGTATAATGTCTTAGGCGGTGACCTACAGTTGGGTATGCTTATAAATTGGTGTACCCAGCTTTTATCAGCACTAATTTCTTCAATATAATAATCGGTACTGTTACATGTAGCACATTCATATGGCCTTTGTCTCAGCAATTGTGTCAGAATTTGGAATAATGTCCTTATTGTTTGTCCATTGCGTTTTATTTCATCTGGCATTACTCCAGATAACCTTCTTTTGGTAACAGGATTATGTAGGCCATATCGTCGTGATTTTTGAAAATACGGAGGTAAGACATGCTGCATTATTTGATTTATCGCTATTAATGGATCTAATTCCTTTTTATTCTTAGGCGCAGGCTGACCAGATATTTGTCTTTTATAATCATTGTATATAATATGTACCCGTTGCTCATCTTTTACATATTGCAATCTTGAATTGCTGATTGCTACTCGATTTATATACTTCGCCAGATACTCTTCTAATACTATGGTGTCTATTGTTGGCCTTGTGTTATGAACAACCCACCTCTTTTTATTCAACCCTGACACTAATCTTTCGTAAGATAAATGGTATTCAATTTCCTCCTTTTTATATAATTCTTTGAGTGCTTTTAGAAAAGTCAATTTATATACAGAACATAACTCCCGGTAGCGAGCTATTTTATCCTGCCGCTTTGGATATTTCCATTTGCCCTCCTCTGTCAACCCTCCAAATGTTATCAGACAATGTACATGGATATGGTACTTCATGTCAGATCCAAATGTATGCAGCACTGATATCATACCTGGTAACGCTCCTATATTGGATTCCTCTTTTGACACTTTCTTAATCGTCTTCCACGCAACTCTCATTAGCAAACTATAAATCAGATTAGGATTCATTCTCGCTATTCCATTTAGATCATGAGGCAACGTAAATGTCGTATGTACATACGGAACCTTATATAGCTCTGATCTTAGTTTATCTATCCACTGCTCTCGCTTTATACTTTGGCATATTGGGCAATGACTATGCCCACATGAATAATATACATAATGTTTTGAACCACAATGCTTACACACAAGCACCTTTCCTCCTAATGCAGGGCTCTTACAAATACGCATCGCCCTGATTAATTTAATCTGGTCTCGAAATGGCTTATAGGTCTTTATATAAGCCTCTCCATAGTCACGCATCAATTCACCCAAATGGTTCTTTATAGTATGTTGATGGCTACTTGTTCTATTGGATGATGGATATATCGATTCCGCGTGCGACATAAATGTATGTACCTGGCAGTTGTTTTAAGATTTGTATGGCCTAATTGTTCTTTTAAAAATACAATATCAGTTCCACATTCCAAATGATGAGTAGCATAACAATGTCGTAATGTATGAGGTGATACTCGCTTGCTTATTTTAGCATTCTTCTGGGCTCGAATCAAAATTGCTCTGATAGAACTAGCCGAGTATTGTCTTGTTGAACCCTGTCCTTCAAATAGATATTCCTTAGGATGATACTTTTTATAATATTCGCGAAGCAACTTTAACAGTTTAGACGGAATGGCTACCATCCTATCCTTTTGTCCTTTCCCTTGGTTAACGTAAATCTCTAACCTGTTAGAATCAATATCGATTATTTTTAATTGCAATACTTCCGAAATTCGCAAGCCTGTCGAATACATCAGCAAAATAAGAATTCGATGCTTTAATGACCTTGGTGACTCAATTAATCGAATAACTTCTTCTATCGATAATATTCTTGGTAGAGTTTTTGGCATCCTTGGTCGAGGAAGATTTTCTACATTCCAATCTTTTCTAAATACCTTTAGGCATAGTAATTTTAATGATGAATAATATACATTAATAGTAGTCCAACAAAAACCTTTTTTTTGCAAACTCAACAAATATTTGCGTGCATAATCTTCATATGTCAAAGATAAATTTTTGTGCCTCCCACAATAATCTAAAAATTCCCTGCCAAATCGAAGATAACTTTCAACTGTTCTCGGGCTATAATTTTTTAGAATCAGATAATCCTGATACATTGATAAATAAGTCAATTTAGAACTCATAATTATAAAATTATTAATCTTCTAAATCTACAGTCTAATAGTCCTATTAATTAAATTTATAATCGCAAATTTTTAGATTTTCACAGATGGTTTTGTTCAACGTCCCCGATATGCGGCGTGACCGACCTTGTGGAGGCCATGATCGACATATCGATTGTTGTTGTGCGTTTTATCTATTTCTGTCTGCTCAAAAAATTTAGTATCAATGAATTTACTTCCATAGATTTATCAAGCATGATCCAATGTCCAGCTCCTTCGACTTTTTTATAGGTAAAGTCAATTACAAAATCTGTCGATTGTTTCATTTGTGCTTCACCTAGTGCGAAATCCATATCACTCCAAATACCCAGTACTGGTATTTTTATTTTATTTTGAGGAGTGACAGGTTCTTCATTTGATGGTGTGTAATCAACATCAGGTTGTGTAAGCATATTTTGCATGTTCCCGCGATACCAATTCAAAGCTGTGGTAAGCGCATTTGGTTTCTGAAGACGTTGTAATACATCTTCATTTTGTTTATGGCCAGCTAACACTTCTTTTGTGAATTTCCAGTCATTGTCAGCAAATGTTTTTTCAGCAAGGCCTTCTTGAAGAAAAAGATAGAAGTACCATGATTTTTGACGTTGTTCCATCGATGACCATGCTGGACTTAAAGGAAAGCCAACTGATAATACTGATAAAGAGTTAAATCGATGTTCGTAATAAGTGGCAAGCATCCACGATAGACTTGCGCCCCAATCATGACCTACAAGATGTACTTGTTCAAGATTAAGTTCATCTAATATTCCTATTACATCACTCATCAAAATCGGGATAGAGTACTTTTCTTTTTCTAATGGACTTGGAGCATCTCCATAACCCCTCAAATCCGGTGCAATTACCCGAAATCCAGCTTCGACTACGGCAGGGATTTGATTCTTCCAGACCTCCTTAGAATCGGGAAAACCGTGTAAAAGAAGAATTGGTATTCCAGATCCGGCATCAATAAGTGGAAACTCTCCATTAACGGTTTTGACTTATTTAGCACTGGATTTGAAATCAAAATTAGATTCCTGACAGTATACCATTGAACTAAATAGAACTGCGATAAATATTAAACTGTACCTAATCATTTGTTTTGGTTTATTGTTATTAATGCACTACAACGGTTCTGCTGTACCCGTCGTAGCCTGCCGATAGGCGGCTATGATCGTGGTGACAGCGTGTTATATGGCGTATTTTTGTATTCATCTATTCTTAAAGTATCGGATATAAATCCCTAAAATCATCATAAGCAAACCAAGACCAATG
>JAJCYJ010000397.1 GCA_029262975.1 Saprospiraceae bacterium | reverse complement strand
GCCCACGTCTGGTTGAAAGGATGGGTGGCATCATATTATCTTACAGGATATCATCGGGGTCTTGATATAGCCAGGCTTACTGCTGATTCATATACACGAAGAATATGGGGGGACCACGGTCTTACTGGTCGGAGACTGTACTTATCCGTTTGGAATCTTACTGAAGCCTGGGATGCAACAAAGGATCCTAAATATTTGAAAGAATTGAAGGACAGGGTGGACATTATGTTGCACTTGCAAAATGGACCCGATCAATATGACAATCTAGCGATCGATCGCTATGGATATTCACAGATTTATGCTTCGCATGGTTTGTATAAGTACTATATGCTTACAAAAGATGAAAAGGTCAGACAAGCGTTAATAAGACACGCCAGAGCCGTCAGAGATAATCCTCCCTACAACCACGAATATGAATCCTATCTTGCTACTATTCATAGTCTTGTTGTAGGCTATGAATTCACCGGCGACAAAAGCTTTCTCAATGAAGCCATGCATCGTGCTGAAGTGACTAAGACAGGAACATTAAAAAGCTCTTTTGAAGAATTGAAAACGCAAAAGAACATTTCTGAAGCTTTGAAAGATGTCTCTAACTTACCTACAAAGGGGGATTTCCAAAATCGGTCACGATGGGTTTCTAATTGGAGTCCAACCGCAGGATTAAGGGTATTTGGGTGGACGCATATTTACAATATTCCATGGTTATTACATTGGTTGGATAAAGAAAAAGAAGTTGAAGAATTAGAAGCGAAGAAAGATGACTAAGTGGTTTCTATTCTTCTCAATTATAATACTGGAGATGCTATACTCTATTAACCAAGCGCATTAAACTCTTGAAAAAACATCAAGAAACAACTTCAGTGGGCCAATTTTTGAATTGAATCAGACTACGTAACTGTCTTGGTTTAAACCATTTAGAATGGTTTTTCAACAATTTACTTAGTCAGAAATATCAAAAGTAGAGATTTCTTGACTGTAAATTAGTAGGATTATATTATTGAATTAATAAATATTATTCATGATGAAGACTATTAACACGTCTATACTTTTTACAATTATAATTATTTTGATTCTTATATCTTGCAAACCATCAATAAATACAGAAAATAAAAAGAAGAATTCCGAGCTAGCCGATAACAAAATTAAAATAGAATATATAGCGCACGCCAGTTTTCTAATTTCTTATAAAGAACATACACTCTTATTAGACCCATATGCTGATACGGTTTGGATTAGTTATTTCTTCCCAAAAAATATTGCTGCTGATGCTATTTTTAGTACCCATCCTCATTACGATCATGATGGTGGCATCTTCAGGAACCTGCACCCCTATTGGCAAGATCAAATTCCATTTTATACCAATCCTGGAAAGTATAAAGAGGGGGAATTCAAAATCCAAGGCGTGAAGGGAAAACATTGCGATCCATATGGTAAAGAATTTGGTCAAAAGAACACTATATTCATCTATGAAGCAGCAGGCATCAGAATTGCGCATTGGGGAGACAATGGCCCGATTCATGATACGCTTATGCAAGATCTCGTCGACATTGATATATTAATGTTACCGATAGATGACACCTACCATATTCTAAAAGCTGACGAAACGGCGGAAGTGATTAAGCGTATTAATCCGAAAGTTGTCATTCCAATGCATTACAAAATCGCGGCTTTGGAACCCACTCCCGGAAAACCAAAAAATCTTGGTACAATTGACGAATACATAAGCTCAAGGGACAACGTCACAATATTGAATAACAATGTGTTGGAAGTAGATCAATATAGCCTGCCAAAAGACTTAAGATATTATGTCTTTCCACATTCACCAAAGGTGAAAGGAATGTGACTTAATTGATTTTAAAATGAGGGTCCAAATCAATTATTTTTTCACGCCGTTAGAGACGTAGGGCTATAGCATTACTGTTTCAACTTTGAAGATATCGGGAATTCACGATAGAAAAGAAGACCAAATATTAATTGTTTGTATTTTGCCGGATTAAACTATTACTAATGCTCGAGAGGATATTTAAATTGAAACAAAGTCAGACTACAGTCAGGACAGAGATACTGGCTGGTATCACGACTTTTCTCACAATGTCATATATCCTTTTTGTCAACCCATCAATACTGTCCGAGACCGGTATGGATTATGGATCGGTCTTTATTGCGACTTGTGTCGCTGCGGCTATTGGTACATTACTCATGGGACTTGTGGCCAATTATCCTATGGCGCAAGCACCTGGAATGGGGCTAAACGCATTTTTTACGTATACGGTTGTATTTAGTCTCGGCTACAGCTGGCAGGAAGGTCTGGCGATTGTTTTTCTCTCAGGGATCTTGTTTTTAATCCTGACCCTTTCAGGACTAAGGATGACAATAATTAAAGCCATTCCGAAAAATCTAAAATATGCTATCGCTCCTGGTATCGGACTATTCATCGCTTTAATTGGACTTAATAATGCCGGGCTGATAGAGGTAAATCAGGGGCCAATTATTAGTCTGATCATGGAGAGTGACACGCTCGAAAAAACCAATTTAATAAACCAAATTAATTCGGCGCCTCCTCAAATAATTCAATTCGGAAAGCTAACAGACCCATCCGTACTACTAACCGTCATAGGTTTTATTATTCTTACTGTCCTGATGGTCAAAAAGGTTAATTCCTCGATGATTTGGGCTATCCTGATCACGACATTAATTGGAATTCCTATGGGTGTTACATCAATCCCAGATGGTTACGATCTTAATCAATTGTCCCTCTCTCCTACTTTTATGAAGATGGATTTTGGTGGTCTGTTCCATCTTGAACAGGGAGTGTCATTGAGTAATCTGATACTGACATTAGCCATTGTCGTAGTTAGTTTCACCCTTGTAGACTTACTCGATACATTAGGGACTTTATATGGTACTGCGAGCAAAGGCGACCTCTTGACTGACCAGGGCGATTTACCAAATATTGAAAAAGCACTTTTTACAGATGCTACTGCGACGACTATAGGTGCTGTGTTGGGTACATCATCGGTGACAACATATATAGAAAGCAGTTCCGGAATTATAGCCGGAGGACGAACCGGATTGACAGCCACCACAACTGGTATATTATTCTTATTGGGAATTTTCCTTGCTCCAATCGCCAGTATTGTACCCATAGCGGCGACATCCCCTGTACTGATCATGGTTGGCATACTTATGTTCGACGGAATTAGAAAAATAGATTTGTCAGAACTCGACTCAGTTATTCCTGCAATACTGCTCATCATGATTATGCCTTTCACATATAGCATAGCAAATGGCATCGCCTTTGGATTAATGTTTTATGTTTTAATTCAGGTAGTACTGGGAAAGGGAAAGACAGTGCATCCTATTTTGTATATTTTAGTTTTACTTTTTATGCTGAAATATATTACGATATAGTTAAGAGGTTTTTAAAAATAGCTGCTAAATCCAAACATCCAGGAGGCCTTTCTACTGGCTGGATTATTTAAAACATCCTTTTGCCATTGGTACCTGTAATTTAAGCGGAAGACAGTCTGATTAGATGGCCTGAAACTAATGGCAGGAGTTATTGCAATTATCTGGTCACCAATGTCGGTCTGTGTCTCATTAAATTTTCCCACATTCCAGTCTACATAATCCAGGCGACATGCAAGATTGAAGCTTGCATTGTCCCAATCAAACATTTTACCTTTTTTTAGAGGTTGCACCACATCTACAAAAAAGCCTTTTTGCTTATTTCCATATTGTTGGGTATATGTTTCTGGTACATCTATATTAATAAATGCAATTTCTCCAATGATTGAAGTTCCTGTTTTCTTAATTTTCGTATTAAAATCTAATGCAATTACATGTACCTTTCTTTTGGCATCAAGAGAGACACCATCTTCTGCAAATTTATTATAGGCTCCACCCATATATGAAATTCCAATTTCTCCTATCTTTCTATGTTTGAATGCCATTTTTCCTGTAAACAAGGGTTTCCCATTATTTGATTCTTCGAATCTGTCTTCATTGGCTTTTGTGGCAGGAAGAAAGGTTCGACTTTCCTGGTTGTCAATGATAGAATCATCAAATCCATTGGTTAAATACGCTTCATATCCTATTGTCCATGGACCCTGAAATATTTTTCCATAAATACCAAATCCTACCGTTGACCAGGTTGCCGGCAATAAATTTGAAGATACATCAGGTCTTTCTACAAACTCCCATTTCGGGCCGTCATGATTCTGGTTAAAACCCGCGATAGGATTAACAACTATTCCTCCTCTGACATTTAATAATTGATTAAAAGCAACATCAACTGATGCCAGTTCAACAGCTATTTCTTTAGCGCCATCTTCAAATTCTAATTCGGATATAAACTTGATCCTATGACTAATTGTAGTAGACATAAATATTGTGAGTCGCCTGGCCTGGAAAGAAAGTCCTTCAGATATTCCATTTTCTGAACTATGTATAGAATTGGCTTCGAAATACCCACCTAAAGCAACCGGCATTTTATCCAGGGCCAGAAAGGGCCGGTCGTAGGTAGCGTCCATATTGAGCTGTTGCACGATTGTGTCTCTATCTACTCTCGTAATAAAAGTCCCTTCCGACTGAGCATACGATGCTACTCCCCACCATAGACAAACCCATATGGCTGATATTTTATACAAGATGGATAGAAATTTGATCACCGATTATTTCAGTTTTAAAGGTTGTCAAATTGCGTTCAGCAGGACCTTCGAGCACTTCTCCCCATGCTGAAAATTCACTTCCATGACAAGGACACGAATAAATACCACCACCTGCATTGAGTTCGCATTGGTTATGTGTACACATCATTAATGATGCGACATACTCTTCAT
>JAJCYJ010000396.1 GCA_029262975.1 Saprospiraceae bacterium | reverse complement strand
TCGCTGTTCTGTATGGTAGATGATCTACAAGATTTACAAATGAAACAAGGGCTTCTATTTCTTCTTTTATTTCGATGAGTTCTATATGATTTTTTGTCAAGGTATATCGATACACTAATGACAGGTCATCGATTATTTGGTCTGCTTTATCTTTGTCAAATTGGTATTTGGTAATTATCGCTTCGAGAGATTCAAAAAGCAATTCAGAATTTATGCCCCTCGTAAATCGTGTGAAATCTTCTTTTGATTGGTTCTTTAACTTCAACTCATTTTTAAGTTGTACTTTATATGCTTGCTTCAGATAGTGACTACTCATATGCAAGGATATAAGCGCTACGGCCAAGGTGATATAGAGGATTAAAAATATTTGTATTTCAGAACTATTTGGATCGTATCCGAGCGTATAATTATAATAGATAAAAAGACATATTATTATAATTAAAATGGTAAGAGCAATTGTAATAGATATTAGTATAATTATACTCCAAAGAGGACTAGATAGGCTTTTTATTCTCGGATAAAATTTTATAGTGAATCGGGTCGTTTCTGTAATTAAATAGGACAATCCAATACATATTAAGAGCTCTTCGCTTATAAAACTATCCAATATCTGGGCAATGTTATTATAAAGCAAGAGGATCAATAGATAGATAACAAGACCAGTAATAATTGGACCGGTTATTCTAAACACAATTTGATCTACAAGTAACCTTCGACTCAATGTATCGGGATTTTAACTTCGAAAGAATTTGTCTTGTTGATCACTTCAATTTTAGATTTAGTCAGCATATCGTATCTCTTCATTAAATTATTAAGACCAATATTATGAGAGATAACATTGTTGGGGCTTCTTGTTTTATTATTTGAAATAATCAAAAATTTGCCTGTTACAATAATCGAAATATTGAGTGGCTGAGATTGATCAACAACATTATGTTTGACAGCATTTTCTACAAGTGATTGAATGCTGAGCGGTAAAACTCTTATGTCATATGCTGACTCTGGAATATTTACCTCCACATTTAAGCCATCGCCAAACCTGGTTTTCATCATGTATATGTATGCATGCACGACTTCCAATTCCTTTTCGAGCGTCACCCAATTCTTGTCATAATTCTGCAAGGTATATTGATAGGTATTGGCCAGTTTCCTAATAAAACTTTCAGCTTCAGTGTTGTCTCTGTGAATCAAGGAGGATATCGTATTCAGACTGTTGAACAAAAAGTGGGGTGTCAATTGCCCTTTGAGCGTATTCATTTGTGTCTCAATTAGAGCTCGCTGCAGTTGTGCTTCTTGTAAATGACTTGATACAAACAAATTGTAAGAAAATAGAGCATAATATATGATGGAGAATATAATTACAACTACGGTAACTATAATTCCCAATTTTATCATACCTACTTTTCCAAATGAAGCATATTCAAAAGATGGGTGAACGAGATTGTTCCAATTTAATTGATAATAAAGAGAGAGGATGCAAAAGGCGACAAATATATTGATAACGATACCAGATAATAGCCTGCTACTTGGATGCTGATGCCAAGATACCCATTCATTAAGTTTTAAAGAGACCAGAAGTATAATATATGATATGAAAATACCTATAAACATACACCCAACTATACCTAGCGAATTCATTTCTGCATAAGTGAATCCTTCGCTTGATAACAGATAGAGATGAATAATCAACCCGGATATTATTCCTAATGCAATGGTTGTAATATGTCTTGGCATGACTATTAATTAATGCAGGTATAGGTGATTAGATAAGAAGATTAATGGACTTAACGACCATTGTCATTAAGTCCATATTATATAAGATTGAGGCTATCTGTCGAGTGCGCGCATTGCTCTTCCAAAATATGTCTCAGAATTAATGTTTTTTGCTGCTCTTGTATAAGCCTCATTTACGGCATTCCCGCATTCATTAACCCTGGGCGCAATACTGACAAGACAATCAGCCAGATAGTTGTCCGAGTTGATTCTTCCTATTGCTTCTAACAATTTTATAAGTTGGCCCTCGGTGATTTGTTTCTTATGACCGATGCTTCTTACTACTTGTGAAGCGTAATGATCAGAAGAAATATTGTCCAGTGCCATTAACAATGCATCGAAGCCCTCATCTTCTAATTCAAACCTGTCCAATACATCTGATATAGCTTGAGAGGCATAGTGATCAGAATTCACTTTATGAGCTGTATATGATAAGACCTGTGACACCATTCTGTCATCTAATCTTTGATCAAGTATCTCTGAAATAATTTCTAAAGCATAATGATCTGATTGGACATCCGTCAATTCTGTTATTATAATGTCGACGGAATGAGGCGTTAATTTGTTACTTCTCACAGCATATCTTATCACTTCAGATTTATAGTGATCAGATTCGATCATTTTCGTCAAGCCAAGAAGTTCTTCCAGGTTGTGACCGGATAAGTTACTTCTCGATACAACCGTTTTTAGGACTTCAGCCAGATAGTGGTCGGAATCTATATTTTTAGCAATTTTAAGTATTCCTGTCAGTTGCTCATCATTAAGAGTAGCATCTTTAAGAGCATCACGCATTACTTCTGAAGTATAATGGTCTGAAGAAATGGAAGAAGTAGCTTCGATATAAGCATCTATAGTCTGCTTGTTTTGTAAAAACTGTGTTCTGTTCTTTCTTAGCAACTCAGCCATATAATGATCAGAATCAATTGTTTTACCTGCTACCCGGATGACGTCTGCCAATTCTGTAGCATTTAATTTATAATCTAAAAGGTGATCAAAATAAATAGAGGTGACATAATCGCCCTCAAGATTTTTAATCTCATTTATGACCGCTTTACTGCCCCCATTTTTATAAAACCTGGCCACTCTGCTCTTAGCTGCAAAGGAAGTAGATCTTACTACATCCGGTAATATCTCTGCAAGCCATGTTCGGCCTTCAGGTTCGTATTTATGCTCACGGCGGCCCACATAATATCGGCGTGTCAAGGTCCCGGATCCGTCAGCATCTATGACGATGCGCCGTTTGCTGCCAAATGCGGATTTTTTTATTTCAAAAAAACCTCCATCAGATATAGCTATGATGTCCTGATCATTATCAGAAATAGTGATATCCCCTTCATATTCGATATCAAATGAATTGGTACTCGATCGATGTTTGACCTTGGCCTTTTTTCCATTATCCTCGTAAGTAGTGCCAACACTTTGTGCGTCACCACTTTGGGCAAATATGAAAATGGTCAAAAAGAAAGTTATGAGCAATGAAAGGAAGTTTGAGTTTTGCATGATTATAGTTTTATAAATTGGTAATTCAAATATGATCTATATTTTTTATGCGTAATAATCAGATGTCGTCAACTGTTGTATCAATGTAGTGAACTGTAGAAAATCTCTACTGCTCAGAAATCCCAGTAAACTGGTATAGCCCTCAAGTGCAGCTAATGATAATATCGCCAATATGGAGATAGAGCATATTGTGTCTTGATTACATCTTTCGAGGCGCGTCATATTTATGATTTTTTTCTTGGTTGATACTTCAAATATTTGTTCTTACGCATCACTTTTAAAAATCAGATGTATCGACTTGTAGATTTTATGTCACGAGTTGTAGAATTTAGATTTACGCGACATGAATTGTAGCTCATTAACATATTAATTGCATCCATACCCATGCATTATCGAGTGATCTGACATCTATAGATATAAAATAGATATATGAAGTGGATCACATTATTATTTGGCCTGGGGTTAATTGCATGTCATAGCTGTGACACCTCAACTAAGGCGCCTTCAGAAGTAGCCTTAAATCACTATTCGTTAGGCGAATCAATGGTATTGGGCAAAGAAATTGCTCCTCCTCCTTCTTTTGAAGCCCCTTATGAGAATGACCCGTCGCCTGGTTTTGATGATGCTCCCAAGTTAATGATCATCAAAAGTGGCAATATGTCTTTGCAAGTAGACGATTTAGACAAGGCCAAGCAAAGGATCGATTCTATTGGATTGGCACTAGGTGGATATTATCAGCGTGAAGATTACTATTCATTGCCATCGGAGACTGGCTATCAACTTGATATTAGAATTCCGGTGACCAAATTTGACGGTATGATAAAAGCTTTTTCCGTAGTACAGGGCAAGGTCACTTCGAAAAATGTCAATGCCCGTGATGTAACTGAAGAATACATGGATTTGGAATTACGGCTGGCAAATAGTGAAGAATATATTTCCCGGTATTTGAAGTTACTAGATAAAGCAGATTCAATTAAGGATATGTTGGTTATCCAGGAAAAGATAAGAGTGCTGGAGGAAGAGATTGAGTCAAAAAAAGGTCGCATACGATATTTGAAAAACCAGGTGGCATATAGTAGCCTGCAACTTCACCTGGTTAAATACTATAAGGTGATGGCTGAAAGTGATGATGACCATTTTGGACATGAGCTGGGTTCTGCTTTTATAAAGGGATACAATAGTGTGTTGTATGTGCTACTTATGGTCATTCGCAGTTGGCCATTAATTTTGAGTTTTGGTTTTATTTTTTGGTGGGCGAAAAAGCATCTTGGACATCGTCAGAAGCAAGTTACGGACCTATAAGTCAATTATTATGTTTAA